>CAIWRE010000435.1 GCA_903914985.1 uncultured beta proteobacterium
CGCGCAAGCATTGCAGGCGCTGGACGCGCAAGACTTTTGCGAGCAACTCCAGGCCGCAAGCCAAGACGCGTTGGGAGGCCTAACGCTGGTGAGTGAGCGCCAGATCTGGCCCCTGCAGCACTCACAAGCCGCGCATTGGTGCGGCAGTAACGCCCAAGGCGCCTGGGTGCTGGCCGGTGACTCGGCCCATGCGGTGCACCCCTTGGCCGGCCAAGGGCTCAACCTGGGCCTGGGCGACGTGGCTGAGCTCTGCGCTGTGCTGGAGGCGCGCCCTTATTGGCGCAGCGTCGGCGACCTGCGGCTGCTGCGCACCTACGAGCGTGCGCGCAAAACCGAGCTGGCACTGATCGGTGGTGCGGGCGACGCATTGCAGCAACTCTTTTCCCGCGACGGCGAGTGGGCCCGCAGCCTGCGCAACGCGGGTATGCGCGCCTTTGAGCGCAGTGGCCCGCTCAAGGCCTGGGTCTCGCGGCGCGCCATGGGTTTGCGCAGTCTCTAATTCGTGCCTCCTTTCAGGCACTCCTTTCCCTAACTGTTTTTATTGCCCATGTCCTACACCCTTAAACACTTGTTGCTGGCGCTGATGGCCGCACTCAGCTTGAGCGCACTGGCCCAAGAGGCTGCGATTCGCAAAAACCTTCCTGCCCGTTTGCCCCAGCTCAAGTCGATTGACGAAGTGCGTCCTGCCGCCATGCCGGGCCTGTTTGAAGTGCGGGTGAACGGCACCGAGATTTACTACTCTGACGCCCAAGGCAACTACCTGATCGAAGGCAACCTCATTGACACCCGTAACCGCCGCAACCTGACCGATGAGCGCATTGAAAAACTCACTGCCATCAAGTTTGACCAGCTGCCTGTTAAGGACGCGTTCACCATTGTGCGTGGCAATGGGGAAAGAAAAATTGCCGTGTTTGAAGACCCCAACTGCGGCTACTGCAAACGCTTTGAGCGCGACCTGCAAAAGGTGGACAACGTCACCATTTACTTGTTCTTGTACCCCATCTTGGGTGCGGACTCCGCGGAAAAATCCAAAGCCATCTGGTGCGCCAAAGACCGCGGTCTGGCCTGGCAAGACTGGATGCTGCGCGACCAAATAGCGCCTGCTGCTGCCGCCATGTGCGACACCAGCGCCCTGGCGCGCAACGTGGACGTGGGCCGCAAGCACAAAATCACCGGCACGCCCACCTTGCTGTTTACCAACGGCGCACGCGTGCCCGGTGCGGTGGACAGTAAAAAAATTGAACAAATGCTGACCGAGGCCGCCAAAGGCTAAACCGCACATGTCCAAAGCAAGCACCACGGAATGGGCGGTTCACTACCGCATTGAGGCTGCCAGTCTGCATGCGCACTTGTGGCGCATTACCCTGACCATTGCGCGGCCTGCTGCATTGCAAACGCTGCGCCTGCCGGTGTGGATTCCGGGCAGCTACATGGTGCGTGAGTTCTCTAAACATCTTCAACATCTGCAATGCCGCCAAGGCCAAAAAGCGGTGGCAGTAACGCAGCTCGACAAAGCCACCTGGCAGCTGCCTTGCGACACCACGCAGCCCCTGCAAGTGCAGTACGAGGTCTATGCCTTGGACAACTCGGTGCGCACCAGCTGGCTGGACAGCGCGCGGGGTTTTTTCAACGCCACCAGCCTGTGCCTCATGGCCGATGGCGCCACCGACCAGCCCCATGCGCTAGACCTGGTGCGCCATGCCGATATGCAGCAATGGCAGGTGGCCACCGGCTTGCCACCCGTGGCTGTGGACAAGGCCGGCTTTGGCCGCTACCAGGCTGCGCACTACGACGAGCTGGCGGACTGCCCCGTGGAAATGGGTGCGTTTTGGAGTGGCAGCTTTATGGCTTGCGGCGTGCCCCACCGTGTGGTGGTAGCGGGTGCCTTGCCCTCGTTTGACGGCGCGCGCTTGCTGCGCGACACGCAAAAAATTTGCGAAACCCAGCTGCGCTTTTGGCACTCAGGTGGCGACGCCAAAGCCACTGTGTCGCCCAAAGCCGTGCCCTTTGGCCACTATGTGTTCATGCTCAATGCGGTGGACGACAGCTATGGCGGGCTGGAGCACCGCAACTCCACCGCGCTCATTGCTGCGCGGCGCGACCTGCCGCGGGTGGACGAGGCCAAAACGTCTGACGGCTACACCACGCTCCTGGGGTTGATCAGCCACGAATACTTTCACACCTGGAACGTCAAGCGCCTGCGTCCCGCCGAGTTTGCGCGCTACGACTACGCCCAAGAAAACTACACCGAACTGCTGTGGTTTTTTGAAGGCTTTACCAGCTACTACGACGACCTGCTGCTGCGCCGCGCCGGCTTGATCGACGACACCGTGTACTTCAAGCTGCTCACCAAAACCGCCAATCAGGTGTTGCAAACACCGGGGCGCACGGTGCAGACCGTGGCGCAGGCCAGCTTTGACGCGTGGGTCAAGTACTACCGCCAGGACGAAAATACGCCCAACGCCACCGTGAGCTACTACACCAAGGGCGCACTGGTGGCCTTGTGCCTGGACCTGAGCCTGCGCGCCGAGGGCCGCACCACGCTCGACGATGTGATGCGCGGCCTGTGGCAGCGCTGCGCCGCCGGCCCTATGGCTGAGGCCGACTTGCTAGCGGTGCTGCAAGAGCAGAGCGGCCGCAGTTGGGCCAAAGAAATCAAAGCCTGGGTGCACAGCACGCGCGAGCTGCCACTCAAAAACCTGCTGCAGGCGCAGCAACTGCAAGTGCACGAAGACCCCGCCCAAATGGCCCAGACCCTTGGCCTGCGGGTAAGTGACGCCGGTGGCGCGGTTACGGTGAAAGCCGTGCTGCGCGGCGGCGCGGCAGAGGCCGCTGGCTTTGCGGCGGGCGACGAATGGCTGGGTGTGGAAGTGGGCGTGCGTGGCCAGAATGGCGCATGGCGGCTCAACAAGCTGGAGGACCTGGCCCTGCTCTTGGGCACCGAGCGCCGCGCCACGGCACTGGTGTCGCGCGACAAGCGCCTCTTGCGCCTGCCCCTGCGTGTGCCCCAGGGCGTGCGCACCTGGCGCATTGCCAACGCAGCGCGCCCTGCAGGCCTCTGGCCGGCCTAGAGCAGGCGCGCGGCCTTCAGCCCCCGGGCGATGGCGCAGTAGCCATCGCGCAGCAGAGACTCATTCCACTGCTCTTTGGTCATGAACTTGTCGGCAAACTCCTGCGCCGCCTTGTCGCCCAAGGCTTTGCGCAACTCCTCTAAGTTCTTTTGGTAGGCCAGCACATCGCGCTTGCATTGGTCTAGCACGAACGAAGGGGGCGGTGTGGCGCCGGAGTTGCCTTGCGCTTGTTTGATATCTCCCGCGTTTACTAGCCATGCGCACAAGCCCAAAAGCGTAAGAGCGGGGAGCCGAAAACTACGAAAAACGGAGGGCATTTGATGGGTGATGCGGTGCACAGTTGATCCAAGAAAACAGGGTGTTTGAACAGTGTGAAGGTCGAATGAAAACCTTTTTATTCAAACACATAGTTTAAAAATTGGCAAGCTAATGTGAGTGTTTTGATATACAAAATTGGCTTACCAACTTCCCGTTTGTGCCCCGGGTCACCAGAAAAGCGCCTAAGTCATGTGGAGGAGTTGTCCAAGTGCGAAGTCAACCAACCCACTACAACACTTTTCGTTTCTTCGTCCCAGAAATAGTAGAGTCGGAAGCAAAGGTGAGGCTCACGTGAAACACCGTTTTTCAGATGCCAATCTAATGTGCGTGGGCGACCCTCAAACATCACGAGATATTTCTCTTTGTGCGTATCTGTAGCATTACCAACAAAACTATTTTCTAGTTTTAACCTTTTTAGTTCTTCTTGGTAAGCGGTAACCTTTTCCGGCGACGCATTGGTCTTCATTGGCACATAAAAGTTCTTGAACAACAGCAGTGCCTCGTAAACCAGAGATGGGTTTTCAAACGTTGATCTTTTTGCACCGCGCAGCGCTCTGCTATGTAGTGTCACCGGGCCCTCAACATACGTCTTAACCCAACTGTCTAAATCCCTCAAATCGCTCGGAATCGGAACAGCTTGATTTTTAGAATTTAAAGTTGATTCAAGTTTGTCTACCCTTTCCCGCATACTATGAGATCGTGAGATGACTTCATGACGGACTGCCTCCGAATTAGCTAAGTCCGCTTCAAGCGATAGCAATAGCCCTTCATAGGTTTCTTTTTGTTGCAATAGGTCATGCTCGAGGCGTTGAATTTCAGCGTCTGCGAGTTCCAGCAACTCAGCGTCGCTGGAGCCCGATTTTTGCGCGTTCTTTCGCTCCCGATCGGCGACAACTCGGCGGATCTTGTCAAAACTTGGAAGTGCATCTTCGCTGTCAGGTGCGTATGCAGTTACCGCAAGTACCTGCGAACTCAGCAAAGCTTCGAATGCATATTCACCATACTCCGAATTGACTTGTTCAATGCGGCTCGGAAGAGTCAATGGATGAAGAAATGAATCATCTTTAGATCGACTAAAGCCTGGCTTATAGAGGCGAATTGCCTCTCGATAGACTGAAAATTCTTTACCGACCTTGTTTGTCAGAAGAAAACATGCGTCTCCCGAAAGAATAAAAATGTGCGCAGCTCCTAATGTCTTTTTGTAGATAACACTGGCATTGACTCTGCACAGATTGAAGTCCGAACAATCCTCGGGAAGTGAAATTACAACAACCGGACACCTGCGCGTAGGGTCTTCGAGCAAGTCAACCAACGCATCGAGCGCTACGGCATCGTTTATCTGAGTTGGGCCGGCCGCATGTACACGATTGTCAAGTATGGCTTGTTGACCGCGCAGTACTGATTTAATAAACGCAGGTACGGATCCTTCAAATGGCAGATCTTCACCGCGAGACGTGCAAATCAAACGGGCGCCAAATAGAACGTCGCCCGACGCTGTTTGACCGACACCAATCTCTGTTGTCCATGTTCGCTGAGGCACATTTTTGTCAGCGTCATGATTTCTTGCTGTCCAGTAGCGTGGAACATCTAACGTCAAAACATCTGTCGGTTGTGCTCCGACCTGCGCCATGGTGAACGGCGCACCATCCCAAGCATCTTTCGGTAATGGAGGTCCTGCTTTTTTGCCGAGCCATCTCAGTACGTGCTGAACGGTATCTAGAAAAAGATCCTGCTCTGGTGCTGTCCGCTTTAGTGTCAGTTGAACCTGACTAACGGGTCGAATTGCAGGTTGGGATTTCTTGGGTTTTGGACCAGATGGGGCAAACTGTCTACGCTTTGTAGTCGGTGTTGAAGTTTCTATAGTCATATGGCAATCCAATCGTTTATTCAGTCAACTTAAGTAATGCTAGCAGGTGATATGATTGGTGTGAAAAGTAAATACACTTTCGCTCATTACTTGCGCACAGATGAAG
>CAIWRE010000436.1 GCA_903914985.1 uncultured beta proteobacterium
CGCAACGACACGGTGCGCATGGGTTCGCTGGTGAGCCGTGCGCAGTTGCAATCGGTGCGCGAGGGCTTGCAAGCACTGCAGAGCCAAACCGATACTTTGTTCGACGGCGCCAACATGCGCTTGGTGGACGCCGACCCGGCGGTGGCCTGCTGCGTCGGCCCCACGCTCTTGGGAGCGCGCAAGGCCGATGCGGCCGCCGTGGTGCATGCAATGGAAGTGTTTGGTCCGGTTGCGACTCTGTTGCCTTACCGAAGCAGCGACCATGCCTTGGAACTGATTCGCCGCGGCCAAGGCTCTTTGGTGGCGTCGATTTACGGAAGCGACCCGAAAAATCTGGCTGACACTGCGCTGGCGCTGGCGGACAGCCATGGCCGGGTGCACAGTATTTCGCCCGACGTGGCGGCCTCCCACACGGGCCATGGCAACGTGATGCCCCAGTCGCTGCACGGCGGCCCGGGCCGCGCAGGCGGTGGCGAAGAGCTAGGCGGCTTACGCGCTCTGGGCTCTTACCACCGCCGCAGTGCCGTCCAGGCCAGTACCAGCGTTTTGAATTTGCTGCGCGACAGCGACGCTGCGCCCAGTCCCTGAAAGGCCCCGCCATGTCACACACCCCTGCGATGGGCCCCACCAGCCCGCATTTCAATTTCGCGCAGTATCTGCTGGACTGCAATGCGCAGCGCCCCGACAAGCTGGCGTTTGTCGATGACCAAGCCAGCCTGACGTATGGCGCCATGGCCGGGCGCATTCGCGCGGTGGCGGGTGCCCTGCTCGCAAGCGGTGTCCACCGCGAAGAGCGCGTTTTTCTGTTGATGCAAGACTGCAACGACTGGCCCAGCATTTTTCTGGGCGCCATGTACGCAGGCGTGGTGCCAGTGGCCGTGAACACCTTGCTGACGGCGGACGATTACGCCTACATGCTGCAAAAAAGCCGTTCGCAGGTGGCCTTGGTTTCGCAGGCCCTGCTACCGGTGTTGCAGCAAGCGCTGGAGCAAGCCAAAGCCAACGGAGGCCACGAGGTGAAGCAGATGGTGGTTGCCAATCCGCAAGGCGCACTTCCCCAGGGTGTGCTGGCCTTGGACGACTTTTTGGCAGCGCACCCGCCATTGGCGCAATGCGCCAACACGGGTGCCGACGACCCTGGTTTCTGGTTGTTCTCATCCGGCTCCACAGGTCGGCCTAAAGCCACAGTGCACAGCCAGATCAACCCCTACTGGACGGCCACACTGTATGGACAGCAGGTGCTGGCACTGACTGAGCACGATGTGTGTTTTTCGGCAGCCAAGCTGTTCTTTGCCTATGGCTTGGGCAATGCACTGAGCTTTCCGCTGAGCGTGGGAGCCACCACGCTGCTGATGGCCGAGCGGCCTACGCCGGATGCGGTGTTCAAGCGCTGGCGCGGGCAGGTCGGCGGCTTGCAACCAACCGCCTTTTTTGGCGCGCCCACTGGATTTGCGGGCATGTTGGCTGCGCCCGGTGTGCCCGCGCGCAGCGAGGTGCGCTTGCGCCTGGTGTCCTCGGCGGGCGAGGCACTGCCCAGCGAGCTGGGCCAGCGCTTCCATGCGCACTTTGGTGTGGACATCATTGATGGCATTGGCTCCACCGAGATGCTCCATATTTATCTGTCGAATCTGCCAACGCGGGTGCGTTACGGCAGCACGGGCTGGCCTGTGCCCGGCTACGAACTCTCGCTGCGCGGTGACGACGGCCAGGCGGTGGCAGATGGCGAAGTGGGCGACCTGTTCATCCAAGGCCCGAGCGCTGCGCTGATGTACTGGGGTAACCGTGAAAAAACCTGCGAAACCTTCCAGGGCAGCTGGACACGCAGTGGCGACAAATATGTGCGCAATGAGGACGGCAGCTACACCTACAGCGGTCGCAGCGATGACATGCTCAAGGTCAGTGGAATCTATGTGTCGCCCTTTGAGGTGGAGTCCACACTGATCCAGCACCCCGCGGTGCTGGAGGCCGCCGTGATCGGCGCGCCGGACAGTGACGGTTTGACAAAAACACGCGCCTATGTGGTGTGCAAACCCGGCATGTCGCTGCAGGCTGACGAACTCAAGGCTTTTGTCAAAGACCGCTTAGCGCCCTACAAATACCCCCGCGTGATTGAGTTTGTCGACG
>CAIWRE010000437.1 GCA_903914985.1 uncultured beta proteobacterium
CGTTAAACGCCAGATCGCCACGCACGCGGCCGACCGCTTGGGTGCCGGTGTCCTCTTCCGGTTGGGCATCGAGAATGCCAAACACGCTCTCACAGGCCGCAAACCCCCGCTGCAGGGTGGTGTTGATGGTGGTGAGCTGTTTGACGGGAGAGATCACCATGAGCAGTGCCGTGATGAAGGATATGAATCCACCCGCCGATGCGCCGGCTTGTCCCGTGGTCTGGCCCAGCGCCAGGTAAATGATGAAGGCCACGGCCAGCGAGGCGGCAATGTGCGTGATGGGCGTGATGGCCGAGGAGGGCACCGCTTCGCGCATCATGGAGCGGCGCAACTGCTCACTGGCGTGAAAGAAACGGTCCTGCAGCTTGGACTGGCCGCCAAACACCTTGATCACCTTGTTCGCATTAGACGCCTCCTCCACCGTATGCGAAATTTTGCGCAAGGCCTCCTGGGTGTTGCGGCTCGCCGCACGCATGCGCCGCCCAAAGCCGCGAACGATCAGTGCAATCACCGGCGCCACGATGAGTGTGATCAGCGTGAGCTTCCAGTCCAGATACACCAGGTAGCCCAGTAGTGCGATTGCCGTCAGGGACTCGCGGATGGCAATCACAAGCACGCTGGTGGCGGCTTCGTTCACATTGCCCACATCGTTGATAAACCGAGATATCAGCTTGCCTGCTGATTGCTCATGAAAGCTGTGGGTCGGGTAAGTCAGCATCTTGGCAAACATCTCCCGACGAAGGTCGGTCACCAGGCGTGTGGAAATCCACGTCATCAGATAGCTGGTGCAAAACGAAAAAATACCGCGCACCAGAAAAAGCAGAATGATTCCAGCAGGGATCAGCCATACCAGGTGCGGGTCCGCGGTTTGGAAGCCGTGGTCCAGCAGGTATTTCATGATGGCAGGAAAGACGGGTTCGGTCGCAGCCGTTCCCACCATGCCGAGCACCGCCAATACAAACACTTTCCAATACGGCTTGACGTAGGAGAGCAGCCTCCCGTAGAGCGCCCGGTTGCTGACCTGCATCAGCGCCGCTCCGCGGGTGCCTGCGGCTCGCGCCAATGTGCACCCTTCTGCATTTCCACCGCCTTGGCGTAGCGGTAAAAAGTTCCTTCAAAATTTCCCAGCGCGATCACAAAACCGGCCCACCCGTCCAGGAAGCCGCGCTTGAAAACGTAATGCTTCACAAACGCCCACAAGCCATGGGTCAGTGCTGAGCCCATGCTCAGTTTCTTGTGCATGATTTTTTCCGCACCCAGTGTGGAATAGCGATTGGCCTTGTGCACCACTTCGCCCAGGTTTTTGAAAGGAAATTGCCATACCGCGTTTTTCATGTGCCCGACTGGCTTGCTGGTATGCAGTTCAAATCCTTCATGCACGGGTTGGCGGTCATAGCGCAAAGCGCCTTTGCGGAACAATTGCGGCTGCCGGTAATTGGGGTACCAGCCCGAGTGCTCGATCCAGCGCCCCATAAAGTAGTTGCGCCTTGGCGTCCAATAGGCATCCAGAGCGTCCGGGTTCGACGTGATGGCGCGGATTTCTGCAGCGGCCTCGGGCGTGCAGCGTTCGTCGGCGTCCAAGCTGAAAATCCAATCGTGGGTGCAGGCGTCCAGCGCGGCGTTGCGCAAATCGCCAAAACCGGTGAATTTGACTTGCACCACGCGTGCGCCTAATGCGGTGGCAATGTCGGCCGTGCCATCGGTGCTCCAGGAGTCGATCAGCACGATTTCATCGGCCCAGCGCACGCTCTCAATCGTGGAGCGCACTTTTTCCGCTTCATTGAAAGCGATGATGTAGACCGAAACCAGGCTCATCTATAGTGGCACCATGAAAAAATACGTCGGTTTGCCCCGTTTTTGGTCGGGTAAGAAGCGTTTTAGTCTAGTTGAAAAATGCCGCAGCCCGATCTGCTCTCCATTGTCATCACCACCTACAACCGCAGCGATGCGCTGGTAGCGGTATTGCAAGGCCTGGCTTTGCAGGATGACCGTGACTTTGAAGTGGTGGTCGCAGACGACGGTTCCACCCCAAAGCACCAGCAAGCCATCCAAAGCGCCGCAGAGGCTTTGGGTCTGTCC
>CAIWRE010000438.1 GCA_903914985.1 uncultured beta proteobacterium
GAGATCCGCACACTGTGTGATACCTACGGCGCCTTGATGGGCGTGGACGAATGCCACGCCACCGGCTTTGTCGGCGCCACCGGCCGCGGCACACCGGAGTACCGGGGGGTGTGGGGCAAGGTGGACATCATTACCGGCACCTTAGGCAAAGCACTGGGCGGTGCATCAGGGGGTTTTGCCAGCGGGCGGCGCGAAGTGATTGAGCTATTGCGCCAACGTTCGCGCCCCTATCTTTTTTCCAACACGCTAGCACCCATGATTGTGGGCGCGTCGATTGCCGTGCTCGATCTGCTGGAGGGCTCCACCATCTTGCGCGAACAACTGGCCGACAACACGGCTTACTTCCGCCAAGCCATGGCCGACGCTGGCTTTGCCATCGCGCCAGGCGACCACCCCATCGTGCCCATCATGGTGTTTGAGGCGCAACTGGCACAGCGCTTGGCGGCGCGCATGCTGGAGCTGGGTGTCTATGTGGTGGGCTTCTTTTTCCCGGTGGTGCCGCAGGGCAAGGCGCGCATCCGTGTGCAAATGAGTGCGGCCCACAGCCGCGCCGATTTGGAGTTTGCCGTGGCGGCCTTCACCCAAGCCGGGCGCGAACTCGGTTTGATTGCCTGAGGAGCCCCCATGAGCACCCCTTGCATATTGGTCATCGGCGCCAACGGCCAAATCGGCACCGATCTGGTGGAAGCACTCGCACTGCGCCATGGTGCGCAGTCTGTTTTGTCCAGCGACATCTCCCCCCAAGCACCCGCACAAACGCGCCTTTTGGGCGTGCGCCATGTGGCGCTCGATGCCACAGATGCCGACGCACTGCGCGTCGTGGTGGAGCGCTTTGCGGTCACCCAGGTGTATTTGCTCGCGGCCGCACTTTCGGCCCGTGGTGAGCAACACCCCATGTGGGCTTGGGACTTGAACATGAAAAGCCTGCTGAACGTGCTGGAGTTGGCACGCAGCCACACACTGCGGGTGTTCTGGCCGAGTTCGATTGCGGCCTTCGGCCCCAGCAGCCCCAAGGTACTTACGCCCCAGGCCACGGTGATGGACCCCAGCAGTGTGTACGGCATCTCCAAACTCGCGGGCGAGGGCTGGTGTGCCTGGTACCACCGCAACCATGGTGTGGATGTGCGCAGCTTGCGCTACCCCGGCCTCATCAGCTGGAAAACCCCACCCGGCGGCGGCACCACCGATTACGCGGTCGAAATTTTTCATGCTGCGCTTCAGACCGGGCACTACACCAGCTTCCTGGCCGCCGATACCGCCCTGCCCATGATGTACATGCCCGACGCGATACGCGCCACCTTGGAACTGATGGATGCGCCCAGCGAATGCATTCGCCAGCGCGGGGCCTACAACCTGGCGGGTGTGAGCTTTACCCCGGCACACATTGCACGCTCCATCGCGCAACAGCTGCCCGGCTTTCGCATCGACTACGCGCCGGACTACCGTCAGGCCATTGCCAGCAGCTGGCCGCAATCCATCGACGCCAGCGAAGCCCGCAAAGATTGGGGCTGGACTGCGCAGTTCGATTTGGATGCCTTGGTGCACGACATGCTGGCCCATCTGCGCCCGATGCTGGCTACTGCCCAGCGCCTGGCCGCCTGAATCCTCAGACCGGGGGCCTGGGGCATTGAATAAAGTGTGAAGCCCACCGTTACGCCGGATTCTGTGCATGCCGGGTTGCCCCTGCATGTGACCACCATTAATCTGGGCCCTTGGTCACCCAAGAGCTCGGTGCTACCTACCCGCCAACACCGGGGGTCCCGGTCAGGACGCTGCGGCGAACCGCAGCGCTTTGCGCTGGCCTACTTGGTATTGCTGCGCGTAGAGATTGCCCGTTTCACCCGCTGCGGGTTGCCCCGCCGCGACTCGTCTCTGTTGCTCTGATCCTCACCTTATGCCGCGCCCTTGCGGGTGCGGGTTTCAGTGGACAGCCGTTAGCTGCTACGCTGCCCTGTGCAGTCCGGACGTTCCTCCAGTGCCTGGTTTCCCAGATTGCACCAGCGGTGGTCTGGTGGGCTTCACTCCCCGATTATCGGCGCAGCGCATATCCATATAACCCTGCCATGGCCAAAACTGGCTCACAATGCGGCCGCAACGTTCCCTCACCCCCCACTGGAGACACCACCATGAGAGCCGACAACATCCTGCAAACCATTGGCAACACCCCGCACGTGCGCATCAACCGCCTGTTTGGCGCGGGCGCCCAGGTGTGGATCAAGTCCGAGCGCAGTAACCCCGGCGGCTCGATCAAAGACCGCATTGCCCTGGCCATGGTGGAAGACGCGGAAAAAAGCGGTGCCCTGCAACCCGGCGCCACCATCATTGAGCCCACTTCCGGCAACACCGGCGTCGGCCTGGCCATGGTGGCCGCAGTCAAAGGCTACAAGCTGATTCTGGTCATGCCCGACAGCATGTCCATTGAGCGCCGCCGCCTGATGCTGGCCTACGGCGCCAAGTTTGACCTGACGCCCCGCGCCCTGGGCATGAAGGGCGCGATTGCCCGCGCCCAGGAGCTGTCCGCCACCACACCCGGCAGCTGGATCGCCCAGCAGTTTGAAAACCCCGCCAACGTCGAAGTGCACACCCGCACCACCGCTTTAGAAATTCTGGCCGACTTCCCCGAAGGACTAGACGCCATCATTACCGGCGTGGGCACGGGCGGCCACATCACCGGTGTGGCGCAGGTGCTCAAGAAATACTGGCCCAAGTTGAAGGTGTTTGCGGTCGAGCCCAGCCAAAGCCCGGTCATCAGCGGTGGAGCACCCTCGCCTCACCCGATTCAAGGCATTGGCGCGGGCTTCATCCCCAAGAACCTGCATACCGAACTGCTGGACGGCGTGATTCAGGTGGACGCCGAACCCGCACGTGAGATGGCGCGACGCAGCGCCGCCGAAGAAGGCATGTTGGTCGGCATTTCCAGCGGCGCCACCCTGGCCGCGATTGCGCAAAAACTGCCCGAGCTGCCCGCAGGCGCCAAAGTGCTGGGCTTTAACTACGACACGGGTGAACGCTACCTGTCGGTCGAAGGCTTTTTGCCCACCGAATGAGCGGCTTGCGAAGGGCAACGGCGGCGGCGGCCGATGCCCGTTTTCGTCAGGTGTTCATGCGCACATCACCAAAATGACATAAGCTGGTCACACGAGGTTCATAGCATGCGGGGCATTCTGAGGCGCTTGCATGAACATCCATTTTTCACCCACCCGACGCATGCAGATTGTCTCGGTCGCCGCACCGGCTTTCTCATCGCTTTGTTTGCTCCTGGTGCCGGTGATGCCAGTCATCGTCGCGTTGTTGTTGTGGGACCGACGATTTCTGACGCAATACCGTGTCCAGCGCGAAAAGTTCCGCATCCATTTCCAAGCGTTAAGCGCAGGGCCGGTGGAGCATTACTTCAGAGATGTCTTCTTGCGCGTGAAGCAAGTGCCGGTCACGGTGTACGGAGAATGCGTGCAATGCGGAAACTGTTGCTTGAACAAGCGCTGCGCCTTTTTGGAGTCGATGGACGGCGGCAAATTCCAGTGCGGAATTTACGGCACCTACCTGCGCAAGTTTTCTAACTGCGGCTCCTTCCCTTTGCATGCCCACGACATTGAGCGCTACCAGTGCCCCAGCTATTTTGTGGAAGGCGACCCGCGTGCGATCTGGCTCAAGTCAAGCGACTAAGCGCACACGAGGCCAGAGTGACACCGTGTCGCTTTAGGCGCCTTGCAGCAGCCACTGATGGGTAAAAGGGGTGCCATGCTCCAGCAAAATTTTCTGAAACACCGTCTCGGTTTTCTCCACCACCGTGGGCCAGCCCAAGGTGTTGGCGGTGTGCCAGGCTTGCTGACCGACGGCGCGCATCAACGCAGGGTTGTGCAGCAGGGCTTGAGCTGCTGCCTCAAATGAATAGTCATTGGCAGGGTCGGCCAGCATGCCATTGGTGCCTGACACAATGAGCTCGCCTGCCGCGGCATGGCGGAAGGCCACCACCGCCAGGCCCGAGGCCATGGCCTCAATCGTGACATTGCCAAATGTTTCGGTCTTGCTGGCGAACATGAACAAATCTGCGCTGGCATAGTGCTGCGCCAGATCCGCGCCCACGCGAAAGCCGGCAAAGATGATGTCTGCATGTGTTTCCTGCAGTTCGTTGCGCATAGGACCATCACCCACCAGCACCAATTTGATGTCCGGGTACTGTTGCTTCAAACCCCGGTAGCTTTGAATCACGGCGCCCAGGTTTTTTTCTGCGGCCAAGCGGCCCACATAAATCATGACCCGGTCTTGCTCACCCACGCCCCAGCTCTGGCGCAACTGCGCGCTGCGTTGAGTAGGCGAGAAAAGTCCCGTATCAATGCCGCGCGGTACCACCGACAAACGCTTGAAACCGCTGCCCGCCAACTCAGCCTCGAGTTGCGCGGTGGGCACCATGGTCGCGTGCGCGGCGTTGTGGAACTTTTTCATGTACGCCAAGATGGCGCCGCGCAGCCAGCCGATGCCGTAGTGCTGGCTGTAGGCATGGAAATTGGTACGGAAGTCGGTACTGATGGGTAGTTTGAGTTTGCGCGCCACTTGCAAGGCCGACCAACCCAGCGGCCCTTCGGTCGCAATGTGCACGATGTCGGGCCGCTGGCGCGACCACAGGCGCAGCAGCTCACGCTTGGCGGGCAGCCCCAGGCGCAACTGCTTGTAAAACGGAATGGGCAAGCCGCGTACCAGGACTTCCTGGTAGCTGCTATTCACGGCCGCTATGTCAACACCGGGTTGGCGGGGTCGCACCAGCCAGATCACATGTCCACGGGCTTGCAATCCCTGCACGATTTTGGACAGCGTATGGGCCACGCCGTTGATGTCGGGCGGATACGTTTCGGTCACCACCGCGATGTTGAGCGCGGGGCGCGCATTGCTAATGCGCTCGACTTGCAGGTGCGGTTCATTTTTCATGTCACCACTGTGCCGATGGAGTGCGACTTTTTTATGAATCTTTGGTGACGCTGGAATGAAATTTCGGCGTCCTCATGAATCCGTGTGCGTTGTCACCAAATTTTCATGCAAAAGCGTGACATTTCTATGCCAAGGCGCAAGCACATTGTGAGGCTGAGCCTTTTGCCCCTTTTATTCAGGAGATTCCATGCAGTCATTTTTTGAACTCGTCAACGTGCAGCGCTGGGACGACCACCGCTACTACCACCATAGCCGCATCAACCAATTCTTGCACTTGATTAGCGCCATGTCGTTTCTGGTGGCCTATGTGTTTCTGTTCATTGACCCCGTGGTCTCGGCCTTGATCGCCTGGCTGGTCTCGATGACCACCCGCCAGATGGGCCACTTCTTTTTTGAACCCAAGGGCTTTGACGAAGTCAACCAGGCCACGCACGAGCACAAAGAAGACATCAAGGTGGGCTACAACTTGAACCGCAAGATCGTGCTCTTGAGCATTTGTGCAGCCATTCCGGTGCTGGCCTACTGGATGCCCCAGTACCTGCAATGGGCCGTGCCCCAGGCCTATGAAGACACGCCCATGCGCATGACGGCCATTGCGTGGCTGATGCTGGGTGTGGCCGGCCTGGTGTTTCGCGTGTTACAGCTTTGGAAGCAAGACAGCCTGATGGCCGGTTTGGCCTGGGGCTTCAAAATCATCACCGACCCGGTGCATGACATCAAGATGTACCACAAGGCCCCGCTTTACCTCTTGCGGGGCCAGTTGATCGATCCTATGGACCACGTCAACGCCACGCAGCACTAAGCGCTGCGAAACCTCGCCGCCAGCATCTCTTTGAGTACCTGGCGGCGAATCTTTTTGCCACTCTGCGCTTCAGGCACCCACCACCAGCCGTCCGTTTGCATACTTTGGGTGGCCAATACGAAGCGGTGGCAGAAGTCGTCAAACGCCGCATCGTCAAAGTTGAAGCTGAAAATCATGCGGCCCGTTCCCACCCAACTCAGAGCAATTCCTTGCGCACGCAAATAGTATTGCAGCAGCCAGTTGTAGCGGCTGGGCACGTCGTAGAGGACCGACCATACGGTTTCCATGCCGGCCACACGCACGGGCACGCCGGCCGCCTGCAGGCGAGCGTTCAGCAAGGCTTGTCGCTCGCTCCAGGTCTGCGACGCTTTTGCATAGAGCGACTCCACGTCAGGCGTGTCGAGCGACTTCAAGAACACATTCATGGCGCACATCACATATGGGTGCGCATTGAAGGTGCCGCGGGCAAAGCAAATGTCGCCCGGCTTGTCTTCTTGAAATCGCTTCATCCA
>CAIWRE010000439.1 GCA_903914985.1 uncultured beta proteobacterium
CAGATGAAGACGGCATGGAGCGAAAAGATTTATCATTTAATATTTCAGACGAGATTTTGCAAGTAAACTTCATCGAGAATCATTATATAAATAAAAATTCGGACAAGCCTGATTTGTACAGGGTTGAAACACACAAAGTAATAATAAATCGGTTTTCAGGTGAGTATTATAACGAACAAAGGAATAAGTTTTTGGACCCTGTTTCATATACTGGACCTTTCAAATATTACGGTACGTGCTCAAAATTGGAAAGGAGATTTTAGTTTTTATACCTTAAACTACAGTAACCAAGGTATTTAAGGTAATACTTTACATTCGCACACGCTGCAGGCGACAACTGCTATCAGATACAGCATCAGGACGCTAAGAACTTCTGTCTCGCTATAGCAAAGAGCGACAATAGCTACTGCTATCAAATCTCAAAACAGGATGAGAAAAACGTGTGGCTCGCTGTGACTAAGCGTGATAAGAGCTACTGCTATCAGATTTCTAAGCAAGACGAGAAGAACTTGTGTTTGGGGAAATTCTGAGTGCGAAACTTATTGCCCGTTTAAATAATTTGCGCATTGCATATGCACTTTAAAGAAAATCATAAGAGCAAATAATGCATTTAATTATAACGATTATTAGGTGGTTATTCATTGGCTTCGTAATAGTGACTATTATCGAAAATTTGCCAATAATATTAATTGCAGTCGGCATTGGACTGTTGATATATTTAATCATAATCAGCCCTTACTTGCAAATTGCTATAGCAGTGGCTGCATTTTTGGCGCTTTTATATTTCTTAATCCTTGCATATAGAGACTATTCATCGCGTAAAAAATTAATTGTCAAATCTCAGGCGGTGCATTTAAAAAAAATTGACGCAGAGAAAAAATATATCTTAAAACCTACAATTTCTCTTGTTCAGGAGAGATCAATTCTTCAAAAACCAGTCGCCGAAAAAATAAGAATATTATCTGAATACGAAAAAATTAAAATGCAAGAATTTAGAAGCCAGCATCAATTTATTGCTGTAGATGTTTATCCAGAATACTTTACAAGTTTTCTCAATGAGTGTGAGTGGCTAGAAAAGAAGGTTGGAAGAACACCAAACCGTGATGATCAACTGTCCATTCTCAAGTCAATTAAATAGAGAAACCACAGCTGTCTAGACTGTGGTTTCATTTAGTTTATTTTTTATCATCTGTGGTCAGTAATCTTCAAGGTGAATAATTTTTAAATCAACTTCCCAAACCTCTCGTGAACCTTTACACTCGCAGCCTCAATCACACTGTCAAGTTCGCCACTCGCAACTGCAGTCTTGACGATATTCAATGTCTTAAGTAGATCGTCTTGACTAGCAGTCTCAATCGTGTTCTTGCCCTTCTGTAGCTCCAACACACGAGTGCCATATCTGATCTGAACATAAGTCTTGTTGTTGTCAGTCCAGAACCAGTGACCTGCTCCCTACCAGCCGTACCAAAGTGATGGAACAAAGTCCGCTAATTTCGGAGAATAGCGGCTATGAAACAATCCAGATTTACCGATGAGCAAATCATTGGCTTCCTCAAACAGGCTGAAGCGGGCATGTCCGTCAAGGAACTTTGCCGGTCCGGTGGCTTTAGCCAACCAATGTTCTATAAGTGGCGCTCGCGCTTTCACGTCATGGCTCTTGGCAACCACCGCCATACTATCCTGATCCGACCCACGCAGTATCCGAACAATCTGTTCGCTACCGAGTCGTCCCTGCTTCACTTCTGTCTCCACTTGCATAAGAGTCCATTCTCTCAAGCTTCAATTGGCTCGAAATTTCCCGGTCAGGTCATTTAGGCATAAATCACTTTATGCGGCAACTGACTAAGGGTCAAGAACTGCAGCAAGCGCATAAGCTCATGAATAACAATGGGGGGGTGAATTGGACTATGGCTGGCGCAAGCGTGGGGCCGTGACAGGTAGAACCCTGGAAGAAAAAAGCCCACCTTCCATGAATAGAAGTGGGCTTTGCCGACCAACATATGGTCGGGGTGAGAGGATTCGAACCTCCGCTCTCTACGTCCCGAACGTAGCGCTTTACCAGACTAAGCTACACCCCGCGGTGCCTTCTTTTCAGCAAGACGATAGAGATCGTCCGGCGTTTCGAAGGGCTACATTCTACCCATGGCGCAACCTCATTCTGCGCCCGCGTAGTTAGTCGGCGACGCAGCTGCGCCCGGCCTGCTTAGAACCTGTAAGTCGCACCGACGGCGAAATGGGGCACCACGTTCACGTTCGTTAGAGAGTTGCGCATGTTTTGCGTTTGGGCGTCGATGTCGGCCTGCGAGATGGTCTGCCCGGAGAACGTTTTTCCGACCAGGCTGGTCGTTACGCTGGAGGTAAATGTTCCAAACATGACGCCTATGTCGGCATGAAGGCCGAAGCCGGCATCATTGCTCTTTTGGTGGCCGTAGCCAATTCCCAGGTAGGGCGAAGAGCTGGGGAACTTGATGTCGACGTTGAATGTCTCGTTGGTCATGTTCACGGTTTTGCCGTTGATCGTGGCGGTGCCGGAGCCGGCTCCGATCAGACTGGTTTTGATGTCGTTGGCTGTGAGCCCCCCAACCAGACGAAAGCCGTTGCCAAACGGATACCAGTCGGCAAAGGCACCGAATAGGCTTGCGTTGACGGAGCCCGTATAGGTCACGCCGTTGCTGGTGCCGTCCTGGCTGAGTTTGAGGCCACCCGCGTATTCCGCCCGCAAGCCCCAGCTTTCGCCCATAGGCTTGGCGTAGCCCAATGCCACCACGCCTGGCAAACCAAGGCCTACATAGAGATCTTGCTGAGGCGCAGGCTCTTGGGCATGCACCGTCCCGATGAAGGCCATTGTCGTCATGAGAGCGAGGGCGGACTTTTTCATTTAACTCAATCCTAAATTCGTTAAATTTGTATATTTTGTTGGCAAATCATACAAGAAACCGCTGTCCGTGTGGACAAATTTATGTCATTGCAGCACGGCGCCGCGGGCAACCACCGGGCTTCGCCGGTTGATTTCATGGTGGGCATCGGCGACTGAAATCGTCGATTTGGACGCACTAATAGGTTCAATTTATTGTCATAAGTGTGTAAAGCGGTTAAATTGATTGGTCAAATGCAAGCGCCCAACCCCACTTTTTGTTGCCGAGGACTCCCATGCCCCTAATGAATCCGTCCAAATTTGCCATGGCTGCCTTTACCGCGCTGCTTGTGACTGCCTGCGGAGGTGGCGGAGGAGGTGGAGGTGGAGGAGGTGGTAACACACCGGCTGCCATTTCCGTCAGAGGCATGACGGTCACGGGCGCTCCTATGGCGGGCGGCACCGTTCAAATATATGGTGCAGATGCCCTGCCTTTGCTCGCAACGCCTGCGGTAGTTGCCGCCAACGGAAGCTACCAGGCCACCATTCCTGCCGGGGCCAAGTTTCCCTTGATTTTTGTTGCAGATGATGGTTCCCAAAAACTCATTAGCGTCATGGCCAGCGCAAGCGACGCGGCGATTGTGAACATCACACAACTTACCAATTTGCTGGCATCGCGCATTTCCAGTACCGGAGACCCCGCCAACCTTTTGAGCGAAGTGGCATCAGGCAACCCTTTTGATTCGGCCAAGGTTCAGAATAAAACGACCGAGCTCTTGGCGTCCATCAAGCCCTTGCTGGATGCGATCGGCCTCAATTCTGCAGACAGCCCGATTAGCAAAGAATTTGTTGCCAATGGTTCCGGCTACGACAAGATGCTCGATGTGCTGGACGTGAAGATTGAGCCAAAGGCCGGGACCTCCACCATTGAACTGACGGTCAAGCAATCGGTCGCCGAGTCGGGCACCTTGCCCAAAGTGACTCTGTCGAGCACGGAGGCTTTGCCCACGCTTCCCACCATATCCTCCGGCAATATGCCTCCCGATGGACTGAGTCTGGCGCTTGACGAATTGCTGAGCCAAGCAACGGCTTGTTATGCCCTTAGCAAAGCAGACCGAATCAATGCCAACGGCATAGCGGCCACCGACATCAAGGCGGACGCTTGCAAAGCGATCTTCCTCGGAAATAACCCGCAGTCCTACAAAAGCGGGGGTCATATTGTCAAATCGAACGATCATTTTGGTGGCATTTTTACCGCGACCGTCCCGGTCACGTTCACATCGCCACGCTATTACTACACGGTCTCGGAGGATGTCGCGGGCGGACCCAAGGCGGGGGACGTTGTATTTGGCTACCGATGGAAAGACGGAATTGGCAATTTTCAATACGAGCGCAATGTCGTTCGCAGGGACACCGATGGCAAATACCGGTTTATCGGTAACCAATATGCCTATCCTGGAGGTACCTCAGCCTACGGGCAGCGCCGCAACTTCTTGATGCAGTCCGAGTCCACCTACACCAGCGTGGGCTATGTGTTCGATGTGCCCTGTATTTCCGGTGCCAATGGAAATACGTCATGGAAAAAAGTGGTGATCACGTCGCCCAATGACAAGCAAATTACGCTGATGCCCAACAAGACGGGCACCAACTGCAATTACTCGTATTTCACGGTTGCTCTGGACGGGATAACCCCATCAACGACCGGCTTCATCCGAATTCGGTCGCAGTATGAGGACGCAACCAAGGCAGCCAGCGCACACCCCCGCACGTCGGACGCTGGTTTGGCTTTTGCGCAAACTGACTTACTAGAAAGCGAGATCGAGCAAATTCCACAGTTTGGCCGCTGGAAATATGAGTACTTTTTTGACGCCAACGCGGTCACAACCAATACGCCCAATGCAACGCAGTTTTTCAGGACGATTGCGCGTTCCATGACCATTGCAGGTTTCAGGCAGTCCGTGAAGTTGCCCGGTCTGGAAACAAGCTATGCGTCTCAATTGATTGCCTCTGCAACCCCCAATTGCGTTGCTGCCGGTTGCTACGTCGTACCGCAGAACCCTTTCCAGGTTAGCTGGATGCCAAACGCCGCCGCCTCAGCCTTGTCGCAGCCTCCGGCCACCTACAGAATCAGGCTCTATGGAAAATTTGGCCCGGCTTCGAACCGCCAAGGGTTCGAAGATACCAACGACGTTCGATCAACTGTACGGACGACAAATATCAGTTGTGGCAATGGTGATCCCCAGCAGGTGCAGTGTGACACGAACAACGGTGCCTTGGTATTTGCGATACCTGGCGGCTCCCGGCAATACGACCGGTATACGATCATCAACAATATAGACATTGTCAGCCGATTGCCGGACGGATCGGACGCGAGTCATTTCCACGCCCTGTACAGGCTTGTGCAGCCCTGACTACCCACCGTTGCCCAGCCTGCCTTAGCGCACTGGAGGCTTTGCTGGCGGCGGTGGCGGGGCCGTAAACGGATTGATCGCGACCTGGGCTGGGGCCGGGCCAGCGGCTGGGGGAGGCGGCGGTGCTTGATCGCTCAATGTCTTGAGGAATGCCAGCACGTCGTCGATCTCGCGTTCTGTGAGCGCCGGCCCGGAGGATGGGGTCCGGTTGAAAGGGGCCCGGTCGGTCACGATATTGGCTTTGTAGGCGATGGGTAAATCATTGGCCACGCCGGCGGGCCCATACCAGCGCTTAGGGTCACTGTTGCGGCTGGCATAAAAGCTCACCACGTCCCGCAGATTGTTAAAAAATCCGTTGTGCATAAAGGCTTGACGCTGCGCCACGTTGCGCAAAGACGGCATTTTGAAAGTGCCGCAGAAACTTTCCACGCTCACGCTGACCGGCACATTCGCGCTCAACGCGGGGCGCGGGCGTTCTGGTCCGCACAGACCAAGATCAAAGTACGAAGGGTTGGCATTGGCCGGGATCGCCATATTGCGTGGTATGCCGGTGGCGTAATGCCCAAAGTCGGTGAACAAATTGTCCTTCGGTCCGCTGGCCTTGGGGTTCATGGTGTGGCAACTGGCGCAATTGCCTTTTTGGGGATCCATGAACAGTTTCATGCCACTGGTCTCAATCGGCGTGAGCTGTGCCTTGCCCGACACAAACTGGTCGTAGCGCGAGGAAAACGACTGCAATTTGTTGGTGGTTTCATAGGCCGCAATAGCCTCTGCGACGCGCTGAAACGCTTTGGTGGAGTCCTTAAAGATGTCTGCACCGAAGACCGCTGTCATTTGGGTGGCATAGTTGGAGGCCGCAATTTTGGCCACGACGCTGGCGGCGTCCTTGTTGTTCATTTCCAGCGGTGCCAGAAATGGGCCCTGCGCCTGCTGTGCCAACGTATCAACGCGGCCATCCCAAAACAAGCCGCCAACCGGATCAACGTCACCGTCTCTCACGCGAAAACCAAAAGCGGGAGTGAAACTGCTGTAGGAGTTGTGGATGACGTTGCGGGTGCCAAAAACGTTGAGGCGGCTGCCCTGGGGCACGCCGATGCGCGACCCGTTGAGGTTGGAAAACCCGGTGTTTGGCGAATGACAGCTGGCGCAGGCTGTGCCACGCGGCTCCGATAAGTTGGTGTCATTGAATATCTTTTCCCCCAGGTCTTGTAAAGCAGTGCGCACAGGCGCTGCAGGCGGGATGGGTTGGGGTGCAAGCGTCACAGGTTTGGGTGGCGTTGGTGGGGGAGGTGGTGCAGCCAACACATCAAATTGCAGGATCGCATTGCTGATCATCAGAACCCAGGCTGCTGCCAATGTGGATGATCTGCGCATGGTGGATCGGTGGGGCACGGTACAAGGGCGGGGAGTTTTCACAATAATTTCTCCTGATAAACGGGGGGCGGACTTAAGGGACGAATTGCGGTGGCGGCGGAATCACGGCGCGCAGCCGGTTGCGCCCGGCGATCACCTGGTACTCCACGTCAACACGGACATGCGCCAGACGCAGAGCGTTCAGGTCATTGGGTGGCGGTGGCAATAGTGAGCCCTCTATGACCATCAGGGTGGTCGGATTGGGCTGGCCATCGAAAATCACGGACAGGGTTTTCCCATCGGCCGCAATGGTGTCCACAAAACCGCTCTGGCGTATGACCGTGGCGTCCGGTACCGTGCTTTGGCAGTTAATGGTGCTCGCAACCGGAGTGCTTCCGGGAGGGCCGCGCACTGCGTGTACCTCCAAATACACCATGGGTCCACTTCGGGGGCAGCTGGGGCTGATCGTCGTCGCGCCGTCTATGCGCACAGTGGCTTCGCGCAGGCTCAGGCTTTGAGCGGTCGCGTCCCACGCTATGGCGCCTTTGAGGACGACCTCGCCGCCAAGGTCTTGCGCTGAATTTCTGGCTCGAAGGGCGGTGGCTGTCCAAACACCGTTTTGAAGCGTCGCTTCGAGCAACAGTGGCGCAGGGCTGGCAGGAAGTTGCCCTTGCAAATTCACTGGGACGGCGATGCTACGCCCCTGTGCCCGCAGCTGACCCGCCGAAACATCAGAGGCTGCTGCCATGACATCGAGGCGCAGCAATTGGGTGCCCGTCGGCACGGGCGCTGCATCCTTTAAGCGGGTGGGCCGCAGGGTTTGGGGCGGGCTAGTCCACTGGCTCAACCAGGCTGTCACCTGACCGCCGACCTGCATAGGGGGCGAAGCGTCGGTTTCAAGTACCGTGGAACTTCCGTTCAGTGTCAGGAGTCTTGCCCCGCTCACCGCTGTCACCTGACCGCTGATGAGGAGCTCGTAGGGCGAAGACACTTTTTCAACCCTCGACGAGACCAGCACGGGCAGCCCCTTTACCGCATCCTGCGTCCACACGCCGTGCACCTCGACGGCGTCTCCCTGAGCGATGGCGCCAACACGGTCATAACCGTCCAGAACCGTGGCAGTGCCGTTGGTATCGCTAACCAATACCACCCGCACCCACTGGTCCATCACTTGGATGTACCCCCCATTCACGCCAGCGCTGGTGACAGGTCCGCGCAGTTGCGGAAGTATCTCGATCGTGTCGGCCACGCCCTCTTTGCTTTGGGTGACGCGCACCCGCTGGCCTAGCTTGGTGGCGCTCAGGGTTTTGGTTCCATCAGCGCTTTCGGATTGGCTTACGGCATTGCTATCGTCATATTCCACGCCATTGACGATGATGCTGCCAAAACCGGAGACAGATCCCTCGGCAATGCCGCTGCCGCCGCTTCCGACACCCGAAAGTGAGGTGCCACCGCCACAGGCCAACAGGCTCGAAGTGGCCAAGACCACAGTCCAAAACCGCAGAGCTTGGGGGCTGCGAAAAAATGCGAATTTCATGACTCGTTGACTCCAGTGTTTTCAGGCTTGAATTCAGGGGCTGAGAATGTGAAAAGTCCCAGCCGAAAGCGCTGAGGGTCAGGGTGGTTCAGGTCGCGCTCACATAAAGGAACCGCCTTGGCCATGACTGCCTGCAGCAAGTGGGCCCACAGGGCGTTGGCCATCAAGTTGAGCTCTTGTACCGACTCTGCGCTGAGTCCGTCAGCAAACACGCTTTGCTCCAAAAACTTGGGACCGGTCATGCCACTGAGGTTGTGCACGCCAGCGGCCAGGTGGTCTGCTACCGATCCGGCCAAGAGCTCGCGTGACTCCCGGTGTTTGGCGTCCGGCACAAAGGCCTCACGCAACAGCTGCACTTGGCCGTCTACTTCACGTGCCACGCCCAGTCGCTGCATTTCCTGCAACACTGCGCGAGGGTGGAAGTCTTTGGACACCGCGCGGGCCAATGCCTCAAATGAGGGGGACGGTCCGCTGAACGGAATGCAGTCGCCCCACTCCGTTTGGCTTAGCCAACGCGTTACTACCTGGTTTGCTGCGCTGGGTTTGCCCCAACTGGAACCATCTTCCTTAACCCGGGCCAGGGCCTCATGGGATGCCTCGCGAAAGGAGCGCACGTCTTTGCGATGCAGGCCGGAAAGAAGACTGATGGCGGAATCGCTGTCGCGCTGGTCGTTGCGTTCCAGTTCCAAGCGGGCTTGCGCTAAAAAAACCGGTTTGAGCGCCTGTGCGAATTCGGCGTATCCGACGCCAGAGCGGATCAGCCATAAAACCAAGGGCTCGGCAATCGCCAACGCCTCGTCCATCACGCCTTGGCTGGGGTTAGGGGAAGCAGGTGGAAGGTTCATGGCATGAAGTATATGGGAAATTTTCCCATTCATGCAAATTATTTCAAATCACCTCCACTTTTCTTTGCGCGCGGGCGCAGTGGCACGCCAGGCTGGCACTGCGGAGCCTCGGATCCCTTAGCTTTAGGTTCTGTGATGGTTGCTGCTTGCCGTACAGGCAGACGGCATTGGTGGCCTTGCGCCACCTTCAGACTACTTGTTGCGTGCCAGTGAACTGGTGGCCAGTGCGATCATGGTGTCGGTATGCGGGCCGGCCGGCAGCAGGCGGGCCTGGGCTAGCGCCCGGTCAATTTCACGCGAGGCAGACTGCATCGCGCTTTCCAGCCCGCCGGTACGTCGCACAATGGTCGCCACGGCCTCCAGTTGGCCGGCATCGCCTTTCTCAATGGCGTTGCGCACGGTGCGGGCTTCTTCCGAGGTGCCGTGCTGCATGGCCAAGATGAGAGGCAAAGTGGCTTTGCCCTCGCGCAGATCGTCGCCCAGGTTCTTGCCCATGACGCTGGCGTCGCCGGTGTAGTCCAGCACATCGTCAATCACCTGAAACGCGGTGCCAAGGGCCTGGCCGAACTCGGCGCATGCCGCCTCTTGCGCGTTGGTGGCACCGGACAATATGGCGCCCACCTGGGCACTGGCCTCAAACAATTTTGAAGTCTTGGACCGAATCACCTTCAAATAGCCATCTTCGCTCAGGTCGGCGTTGTGCATGTTCATCAGTTGCAACACTTCGCCTTCGGCAATCACATTGGTGGCATCGGCCAGCACTTTCATAATGCGCATGTCCTGCGCTTCCACCATCATTTGAAAAGCGCGGGAGTACAAAAAGTCGCCGATCAGCACGCTCGCGGGGTTGCCAAACTTGGCATTGGCCGTGGGTTGTCCCCGGCGCAGGGTGGATTCGTCCACCACATCGTCGTGCAGCAGGGTGGCCGTATGAATGAACTCCACCACAGCCGCCATGTTGAATCGCTGGGCGCCCTCAAATCCGAGCGCTCCGCAGCACAACAGCAACAAAGTAGGGCGAAGCCGCTTGCCGCCCGCGGCGATGATGTGTTGCGCTACGTCGCCCACCAGCGGCACGCCTGACGAGAGGCGTTGTTTGATCACCGCGTCGACCTGGCGCAACTCGTGTTCTACGAATGCGGGTCCATAGGCGGTGTTGGGGGTGTTTTTCTGCAATTCCATGCGCTAGATGCCTTTGATGGATTATAGGCAGGCGGGTTTTGTCAAGCGTGGCCCGGGAGCCGGCTGTTGGGCAATCGCTCTGCACCTGCTATACTCGCGGGCTCTGCGGTAATCCGTCCGTGGAATCGATAATCGAAGAGGTCAATATGTACGCGGTCATAAAAACCGGCGGCAAGCAATATCGGGTTGCGGCTGGCGAAAAAATTAAAGTAGAACAGATTGCTGCGGATGTAGGCCAAGAGATTGTGTTTAACGAAGTTTTGGCGGTCGGCAACGGCGCAGAACTGAAAGTAGGCACACCCTTGGTGTCCGGCGCAACTGTCACGGTGACGGTTTTGTCACATGGCAAGCACGACAAAGTGCGCATTTTCAAAATGCGTCGTCGTAAGCATTACCAAAAACGCCAAGGGCACCGTCAGCAGTTCACCGAACTGCAAATCGGCGCAATTGTTGCTTAAAGGACACAGGTCATGGCACAGAAAAAAGGCGGCGGCTCTACGCGAAACGGGCGCGATTCCAAGCCCAAGATGCTCGGTGTGAAATCGTTTGGTGGTGAGTTGATCACTGC
>CAIWRE010000440.1 GCA_903914985.1 uncultured beta proteobacterium
CAGCAAGGGGGTTGTGATTCCTGAGATCGTGTTTGCCGCATTCCAGGCGACTTTCGCTGGCATCACCGGTGCACTGATCGTGGGTGCATTTGCCGAGCGCATGAAGTTCTCTGCTGTGCTGGCTTTCATGGTGCTGTGGTTCACCTTCAGCTACGCCCCGATCGCCCACATGGTTTGGTTCTGGATGGGCCCTGACGCCTACACCGGCAAAGAAGTGGTCGACGCAATGAACGGCAAAGCTGGTTACCTGTGGCAAATGGGCGCGCTCGACTTCGCTGGCGGCACTGTGGTGCACATCAACGCCGCTGTGGCTGGTTTGGTTGGCGCCTTCATGGTCGGCAAGCGTATCGGTTACGGCAAGGAAGCGATGGCTCCTCACAGCCTGACTTTGACCATGGTCGGCGCTTCGCTGCTGTGGGTGGGCTGGTTCGGTTTCAACGCTGGCTCCGCCCTCGAAGCCAACGGTTTCGCGGCCCTGGCCTTTATCAACACCTTCGGTGCAACCGCTGCGGCTGTGCTGGCATGGTGTGTGGGTGAAACACTGATGCGTGGCAAAGCGTCCATGCTCGGTGCTGCATCCGGCGCGGTGGCTGGCCTGGTTGCCATCACCCCTGCCGCTGGCAACGTGGGTATCGGTGGCGCGCTGGTCATTGGTTTCCTGTCGGGCTTTGCCGGCCTGTGGGGCGTGAACGGCCTGAAGAAGCTGCTGGGCGCAGACGACACCTTGGACGTGTTCGGCGTGCACGGCGTCTGCGGTATCTTGGGTGCGATCCTGACCGGCGTGTTCAACTCGCCTTCCTTGGGCGGACCGGGCTACGTGGCGGATTGGGTGACGGCAACCGGCGTGGCCGCTGGTGACTTCTCGATTGCTGCGCAAGTGTGGGTTCAAACCAAAGCGGTGTTGACCACGGTCATCTGGTCCGGCGTGGTCTCTATCGTCTCCTTCAAGCTGGTCGATCTGGTGATCGGTCTGCGCGTGACGGAAGAAGAAGAGCGCGAAGGCCTGGACATCAGCTCCCACGGCGAAACCGCTTACAACCGTTAATCCGGTTCAAGCACGCGGGGCCGCACGGCCCCGGTCAACCGCCCGGCAAGACCAAGGTTTTGCCGGGCGGATTTTTTATACCTGCGAGGTGCGCGGCACAATGCCGGTGCACTTCCCTTGTCTTATTCCACCTTCCCCGCTCACCATGATCCAACGCCCTGTTTGGCAGACCTTGCATCCCGCACCCTACGAATTGGGCGAGTCGCCTTTTTGGCATCCCCATGAGCAACTCTTGTACTGGGTGGACATCCCCGGTAAAAAAATTCTGCGCTGCGATGCGGACGGCGCACAGTTGCAGACCTGGGGCATGCCTTCAGAGCCCGGCTGCATTGCCCCCGCGCAATGCGGCGGTCTGGTCATTGCGTTGCGCCATGGCGTGTTTCGGGCAAGGAAATGGGGCGGTGCCTTGGAACCGGTGACCGCATTGCCCTATGACACCGCCACCGTGCGGGCCAACGACGGCAAATGCGACGCATTGGGGCGCTTTTGGGTAGGCACCATTGACGAGCCCAAGGCTTCGAGCGCAGCAGCGTTGTGGAGCATTGACGCGCGGGCAGAGGGCGCTGCGTTCGTTCAGCAGCAGGCCAAGGACGCGCTCACCGCCAATGGCCTGGCCTGGGCTCCGGACAACGCAAGCTTGTACTGGGCCGACACCCCCAAGCACATCGTGCACTGCTGGGACTACGCCTTGCAGAGCAACCAACTCAGCGCACACCGGACTTTTTTGCAATTCGAGCCCAAACCCGCCGGCTGGACATTCCAGGATTCCGGCTACCAGGGCCGCCCCGATGGTGCGGCGGTCGATGCCGAAGGCTGTTATTGGGTATCGATGTTTGAAGGCGCCCGCATTTGCCGGTTCGCGCCCGACGGAACCCTGCTGGCCCAATTTGCCACCCCTGCGCAATGTCCCACCATGCCCTGCTTTGGCGGGGCGGACCTGAAAACGCTTTTTGTCACCACTGCCCGCCACGGCCGCAGCGCAGAAGAACTGGCGCACTATCCGCAATCGGGTTGCGTATTCGCGATGCGGGTGGACGTGCCCGGCTTGCCAGTCAACTTTTACAGCGGCGACTGAGACTTCGCCGCCAACGACCGGCGGGCGGACTCCAGCGCCTCAGGGGTGTCCACGTCCATCACACAGCCCGCATCATTCACCGGCAGCAAATGCGCGCCATGTCGCTGTACCACGGCGCGCGCGCCGCTGTCGCCTGACAGCGCGAGCAAATCCGCCCGACACGCGGCCGCAAACCCGACGGGGTGGCCGCGCTCGCCCTGCCAGCTAGGTACCACGACGGTGTGGGTGCTCAAGGCTTGCGCCACTTGCAGCAAGGTGCGGGCTTGCACCAAGGGCAGGTCCGCAGGCAATACCAACCAGCCTTGGGCCTGTGCGGTCGCCGCAACGCCACAGGCAATACTGTCTCCCATACCCGGCAGAGTGAGATGTGCCGTGTGGCTTCGCTCCACCACATGCCAGGACAATCCGCTGCTCTGAACCGTGGCCAGCACCCAGTCGCGCACTCGCCGCCCACCCAAGTCCGCCTCGAGTTTGTCCATGCCGCCGCTGGCAGCGCGAAATCGCTCGCTGCGACCGGCGGCCAAAATGAGTACGGTGGGTGTGATCGGCAAGGTCATGGGCGGGGAAAAGCTGGTGGCAAGCGCGCATTGTGCTGGCTGGCGCAGCGTCTGCGCCCGGCAGCGTCCAAGTTTTCAACCAGAAGGCATTCAAAAAATTCACAGATTGCCCGGTTGGGGGCATTTACCATCACACCATGCAAAACAACGTCACGGCACTGGCCGATATCACCGACCAGATTCAACAAGCCCGTGCCTCGTCCACCCTGTTGCGCGTGCGCGGCGGGGGCAGCAAAGACTTCTTCGGCAGCACCTTGGACGGGCAAATCCTGGACACCCGTACCCTGCAAGGCATTGTCAGCTACGAGCCCAGTGAATTGGTGGTTACCGTGCAAGCAGGTACGCCCCTGGCCGAATTGGAAGCCGCCCTGCGCGAAAAAAACCAATGCCTGCCATTCGAGCCACCCCATTTTGGAGACAACTCCGCGACGGTGGGTGGCATGGTGGTTGCAGGCCTGAGCGGCCCCTCACGGGCCAGCGTGGGCGGGACCCGGGACTATGTGCTGGGAGCGCGATTGATCAACGGCCGGGGCGAACACCTCACTTTTGGCGGCCAGGTCATGAAAAACGTGGCCGGCTACGACGTCAGCCGCCTGCTGGCGGGTAGTTGGGGCACGCTGGGCGTGCTCACCGAGGTCTCGCTCAAGGTCTTGTCCTTCGCTCCTTGCGAAGCGACCTTGGCTTGCGACCTGGGCCAAAAACCGGCCTTGGATCTGCTGCAACGCTGGGGTGGCCAGCCCCTGCCCCTGAACGCAAGCTGCTGGGTCCATGACGCCGACGGTGGTGACCAATTGTTTGTGCGCCTGCGAGGCGCCGTTGCTGCGGTGGAGGCTGCGGTTCCCCGCATGTGCGCCGATGTGATCGCGCTAGGTGGCAAGGCCGTGGCGATCGACAACGCCCAGGCTGGCCCCGACTGGGCGGCCGCGCGGGACCAGCGTTTGCCTTTTTTCACTGCCCCACCTGCACCGGACCTGTGTCTGTGGCGCCTGTCCGTGGCGCAGACCGCGCCGGTACTGGATCTGCCCTACGCAACTTTCATTGAGTGGCATGGCGGCCAGCGCTGGGTCTGGGCACCTGCCACAGCATCGGCACAACTGCATGCGATGGCGCAGCGCGTCGGAGGGCACGCGAC
>CAIWRE010000441.1 GCA_903914985.1 uncultured beta proteobacterium
CCGCTGAAGTGCAATGGCACTTTCATGTGCAGCGTGGTGTTGGCGTCCACGCGCTGGAAGTCCACGTGCAGAATCAACTGCTTGAAAGGGTGCATCTGCACATTGCGCAGCAGCACTTTGCTTTCAGAACCATTGAGTTCCATGTCCAGAATCGAGGCGTGGAACGCTTCTTTCTTGATGGCATGCCACAGTGCGTTGTGGTCCAACTCGATGGCCAAAGGCTCAGCCGCGCCACCATAGACGATACCCGGTGTGCGACCCGTAATGCGGAGACGGCGGCTCGCACCCGTACCCTGCGCAGCGCGCTCAAAAGCGACAAATTTCATAACTTACTCCTAAAAGAGTCCACCGCGACCAGTGTGACTCCGGTTCAACAAAGGCGCCTTTTGCTCAAACGGCAGCAGGACGCCCGCTTTTTGTCTCGATCAGAACAAATTGTCCTGGTCCGAAAACAAACTCATGACCGACTCACCCTTGGCAATGCGCAAAATCGTTTCAGCGATCAGCGGCGCCACCGTGAGTTGGCGGATTTTTTTGCATTGGGCAGCAGCTGCGCTCAATGGGATGGTGTTGGTCACCACCACTTCGTCCAGGGCATCGCCCTGCGAAATACGTTCAATCGCAGGGCCCGAGAAAATCGGGTGGGTGCAATAGGCATAGACCTTCTTGGCGCCTCGCATCTTCAAGACTTCTGCTGCTTTGACCAAGGTGCCTGCGGTATCGATCATGTCGTCCATGATCACGCAGTTGCGACCTTCGATTTCGCCGATCACGTGCATGACTTCGCTCACATTGGCGCGCGGGCGGCGTTTGTCAATGATGGCGAGATCGCAATTGAGCTGCTTCGCCAGCGCGCGGGCACGCACCACACCGCCCACATCGGGCGACACGACGATCAGGTCGTCGTAGTTTTTCAGGCGCAAATCGCCGAGCAGAACGGGCGAGGCGTAGATGTTGTCCACGGGAATATCAAAAAAGCCTTGGATCTGGTCCGCATGCAAGTCCATGGTGAGAACGCTGGACACCCCGGCGGCTTGCAGCATATTGGCAACCACCTTGGCGGTGATCGGCACACGGGTGGAGCGCGGACGGCGGTCCTGGCGGGCATAGCCGAAATAGGGGATGACCGCGCTGATGCGTTCGGCCGATGCACGTTTGAGCGCGTCCACCATGATCAGCAGTTCCATCAAATTTTCATTGGTCGGGGCGCAGGTGCTTTGCACCACAAACACATCCCGTGCGCGAACGTTCTGGCTGATCTCGACGGTGACCTCACCGTCCGAGAAACGGCCTACTGTCGCGGCTCCCAGGCTGATACCGAGGTCCCGCGCAATGTCCGCCGCCATGCCGGGATTGGCATTGCCGGTGAAAACCATGAAATCGGGATGGTAGGGTTCCTGCATGGTGCGATCCAGTGAGGTTGACGGTTTGAGCTGGCGCCTGCCTGGCGGCAAATGCCTTACCAGCCAGGCCTTTCACAATATTTGGCAGGGGAAGAAGGATTCGAACCTTCGCATGCTGGAATCAAAATCCAGTGCCTTAACCAACTTGGCGATTCCCCTACACAGGTCGGTAGCAAACTGCAACCAACCGTTAACCTTTGTCACCATCCCCACAGGGGGTGACGCTCCAGATTGCCACACTCTTTGACCAGCAGGCCCTTGGGGGCATCTTGCCAATCCACTGCATGCGCAAGCTGAGCAAAAACCGCGCTTCCCGAGCCTGTCATCCGTGCCTGCAAACCTTTGGTCGCCATCCATTCGATGGTGTGGCGAATCGCCGGGCAATGCGTCTGAGCAACAGGCTGCAAATCGTTGTGACCAAAGCCATATACGTTTGAAGCGAAGCCTGAAATTATAGCAAGTTCCGTATTGCGTTGAAGCGCCGGGTCGGAAAAGATCAAAGCAGTCTCTAAACCCTCCGGCGGCTTGGCAATCAAAAACCGGGCCGGCGCCAGCGCGACCGGCGTGGTTTTTTCACCCACACCCTCGATCCAGGCGTTTTCGCCACCCAGGAAAAATGGCACGTCGGCACCCAGGCTCAGGCCGATGTGCGCGAGTTTTTCGCGCGGCAGCTTCAAGTTCCATAGCCGGTTGAGCGCCAGCAAGGTCGATGCCGCATCCGAAGAGCCGCCGCCCATGCCGGCCTGCGCCGGGACTGACTTGGCAACACCGATGTGTGCACCCAGTGTGCAGCCGCTGGCCTGCTGCAACGCGCGGGCTGCGCGCAACACCAGATCGTCCTGGGGCAATGGCCAGGTTAGATCTTCCCGGCTGAGCGCGCCGTCGTGGCGGACTTCAAAGTGGAGCTGGTCGCTCCAATCGATCAGCATGAACACCGATTGGAGGGTGTGGTAGCCGTCCGCGCGCCGGCCTGTGACGTGCAAAAAGAGGTTGAGCTTGGCCGGAGCGCTGACATCGTAGATCGCCTGCATTGGTGAATTATCCAGGCTCGAGAATGATCTTGATCTCTGCCGCCGCGTCGGGCGCCAGCCGCCAGGCCCTGATGCGCCCTGTCGCTAAAGACTGCAAATCTACCTGCCAGCCCTCTACGGTTGTGGCATCGCCTTGGAGCCAACCGAACAGCGTGGCAATGGGCAATGGGGTGCCTACGCTGTAGGTCACCATGTCGTCGGCCGATCCAAACTGCTTCAATGATTGCTGTGTTTTCAGCGTCGCGCTTTCTGCATCCCACTGCAGCGTGGCCAGACTGGTGCCCAGAATGCTGGTCAGACTCAGGGTGCCCCGGCTTGCGGATCCGAGCAAAACGAAATTGGCGGAAAAGGCCTGTGGCGGTTCACTGGCAACTTTCACGGCCAAGCGGCCTTGCCAGACCGGCTGGGCCGGATCGGTCGCCGAACGTGTTTCGACGTTCGCGCAACCGGCGGCGAGCAAAAGGGAGCACCCTAACAGGCAGGCGCTCAGTAAAGCGCAAGCGCGCCGCTTCATAGGCTGCCGCGCAGCCGCAAAATAGTGGATTTGAGGGTCTCGTTTTCGCGGTTGAGTTCAAGACCCTCTCTCCATGCTGCGCTGGCCTGCTCAGGACGGCGCAGCGCCCACAACACCTCACCCAGGTGCGCGGCAATTTCCGCGTCCGGCCGGGCTTTAAAGGCCTTCTGAAGCAACGCCAAGGACTCCGTCAGGTTACCGCTGCGGAACTCTACCCATGCAAGGCTATCGAGGATGAACGGGTCTTCAGGCGCAAACTCGAGGGCCTTTTGAATCAAGTCCCGTGCTTCACTCAGTCGCAGGTTGCGGTCCGCCAGAGAGTAGCCCAGTGCGTTGTAGGCGGCGTGGTAATCGGGTTTGGCAGCGATCACACTGCGGAGAATCTTTTCCATTTCATCGGTTCGTCCGAGCTTTTCGGCCGACATCGCCAGTTCATAACGCAAATCCACATCCCCCGCATAGGACTTCAGCGCCTGTTCGAGCAGGCTGTAGGCCGCCTGCTCCTGCCGGTTGTCGCGCAACAATTGCAATTCCAGATTGATTTTGTTGCGCGCATCGTCGGCGTCTTTTTCGGGAAGATTGCGAATCAAGGCGCGCGCGTCGTCCAGACGCCCCTGCTGCGCCAACACCATGGCACGCCGCAACTGAATTTTGGCGGTGTCTTGTGGACTGTTGATCTTGCCGAGATAGGCCAGAGCCTGCACGGGGTCGTGATTTTTCAGGGAAATTTGGGACAGCAACAAGTAAGCCTGAACGGCCCCGGGACTGGTTTCGCGCGACTGCTCGTCGTCCGCGGCATCGGTGGTGGCTGGCGCAGGAAGCAGCGCCAGATAACGCTTAAGCGACTGTTCAGCTTGCGCGACCGCTTGGTTTTGCCATTCAATGGAGCCGCGTACCAGCCAAGCTTCGGGGTAGTCCGGTTTGACGGTATTGAGTTTCACCACTTGGGAAAGCGCCTCGGCGTACCGTTGCAGCTCCAGTAATTTGCGCACGTAACCCATCCGAATTTCAGGGGCTGTCTTGCCCGCCAAATAGGGGGTAAGCAAGGCCTGGGCGTTGTCAAATTCCGGATCCAGCAAGTTGACGCACAGCAGCGCGATGTCGTCGGACAGGGGGTTGAGTGCTGCGCCTTTGCGGGCTGCGGCCAATCCGGCTGCATGGTCTTTGGCAAGCAGACGCAAATTACCCACCATGGCCCACGCCACCGGCCCGGTGCTGGCGCGGCCCAGGTCAGCAGCCAGTATTTTTTCCAGCAAGTCGGCAGCTGCCGCTTTGTCACTGATGCGGGTAAAAAAGCGGCTGACAAAGACGATGGTCGCGCCGCGATCGGCGGCTTGCGCACGGGCCAGCAGGCGCTGGGCCGCAGGCGCCGCCTCTGCCGACCGGTTCAAACCAATCAGAATTTGCAGCAGAAAGCGGTCCGCTTCAGCGGACTCCGGCAAGGCCTGCTGCCATGCTTTGCTGGCTTCCAAGGCAGCGTCGGCGTCACGCCCCCGTAATGCGATTTCAACCGCTCGTTGGAACAAACGAGGATCCGGGGCCCGCCTTGCGGCATCCATCATCAGCGCGTAGGCAGCGGCAATGTCCTCATTTTGCAAACTCAACTCGCTGACCACCAGTTGGTAGAAAAGCTCCGCTGTAAGTCGCGAATTTTCCGGTGGCGCGGGTGTTCCGGACTCGGCAGCCTGGGACCAGCCCCAGGAACCAAGCATCACGTAACAGGCGAAGACAATGTGGGACAAACGTGGCATGCCACCATAATAATCCACGCCCCACTTTTCTCTATCCATGCCTGAATTACCCGAAGTTGAAGTTACGCGCCTGAGTTTTGCCGATCGCATCGCGGGCGCTCGCATCGAATCAATGGACATGGGCAAACCGTTGCGTTGGCCATTGGGCTGCAGCCCGGACTCGCTGCGCGGCCAGAAAGTGCTTGGCGTGCGCCGCCGGGGCAAATATCTGCTGTTGGATTTGGAGGCTGGCCTCTTGCTCTTGCACTTGGGCATGTCAGGCAGCGTCACTTTCAGCGTCAACCCGGGCCCTGCAGGCAAACACGATCATTTTTCTCTCAACACCTCCCACGGCGTGCTGCGCTTGAATGATCCGCGCCGTTTTGGAGCAGTTGTCTTTGCCACCGATGAACGCAGCCCCCAGGCCCAAAAGTTGCTGGGCAAGCTCGGTGTGGAGCCCTTGGGTGAGTCCTTCCATTTGGAGGACTTTTGCAAAGCGCTCAAAAAGCGCAGTGCGCCCATCAAACAAGTTCTGCTGGCCGGAGACACGGTGGTTGGCGTGGGCAATATTTACGCTTCGGAGGCCTTGTTTCTGGCGGGCATCCGGCCCACCACCCGGGCTTGCAAACTCAGCCGGGCGCGAATCGCCTTGCTTCATGCGGCGGTTCGGGCCGTTTTGGCCCGCGCGGTGGAAAAGGGCGGCAGCACCTTGCGTGATTTTTCCAATGCGCACGGTGAATCGGGGCACTTTCAGCTCGAGGCGGCGGTGTACGGGCGCGCAGGAATGCCCTGCCGGGTGTGTGGCAGCCCTGTGCGCACCATTCGCCAAGGCCAGCGCTCGACCTTTTTCTGCCCCATGTGCCAGAAGCGATGAGTCAGGCTTTGAAGACGGGGGAGTTGGCCGCCAAAGTCGTTGCCTGGCAGGAGCAGCACGGCCGCAATAGCCTGCCCTGGCAAAACACCCGGGATCCTTACCGCGTTTGGCTGTCTGAGATCATGCTGCAGCAAACGCAGGTGGCCACAGTGATGGGCTATTTCGACCGGTTTTTAACCGCCATGCCGACCGTGCAGCATTTGGCGTCTGCGAGTTTGGACGAGGTGTTGGGCCTGTGGAGTGGCCTCGGCTATTACAGCCGGGCTCGCAATCTGCACCGGTGCGCGCAAGCGGTGGTCGATCTGCATGGGGGCGCATTTCCGCGTAACGCCGATATTCTGGTGACGCTACCCGGGATCGGACGGTCCACTGCCGCGGCCATTGCATCGCTGTGCTTTGGTGAGCGCGTGGCCATTTTGGATGCCAACGTCAAACGCGTGGTGACGCGGGTCATCGGATTTGACGGTGATCTGGCCCAGGCCGTCCAGGAACGCCGCTTGTGGGATGCCGCCAGTGACTTGCTGCCTGCGCCGAACGTCGTGCCGCGCACCATGGCGCGCTACACCCAGGGCATGATGGACTTGGGAGCGACCGTGTGCCTGCCCAAGAAGCCTGCCTGTTTGTTATGTCCCCTGAATACAGATTGCCGGGCCCACGCCGATGGCGAGCCCGAGCGCTACCCGGTGCGCACTCGCAAGCTCAAGCGCTCCAGCCAGTCCATTTGGCTGCTGTGGGCGCAGTCGGCCGACGGCGCCGTGTGGCTCGCGCCCCGTCCTACGCCGGGTGTGTGGGCAGGTTTGCAATGTTTTCCCTTGTTCGAATCTGAAACGGCACTGCGATCGGCGCTGGCGCCTGGGCAACGGACAATCCTGCAGCCCGAGCAGACCTTTGTCCATGTGCTGACCCACAAGGACTTGCACTTGCACCCCTGGCGTCTGAACCTTGCCGCCGGTGTCGATCTGGGCGCACTGCCCGGGCGCTGGGTAAGTGCGGCGCAATGGCCGACGGTGGGCTTGCCGGCACCGATTCGGAAATTATTAGAAGGTGCTTAGGGCTGCGTAGCGCCCCCAATTCAGGTCTTGGGAGCAACTGCCAAACCGTCGAGCTCACGGTGGCGCTTGAGCGTGACCCAGTCGGCACTGAAATGCTGCGCCAGTTGTTCCACCAAATAGACCGACCGATGCTGTCCGCCGGTGCAGCCAATCGCGACAGTCACGTAACTGCGGTGGTCACGCGCCATCGCTGGCAGCCAATGAGTCAAAAATTGGGTGATCTGATCCCGCATGTGCTGCGCTTCGGGCTGCGCAGCCAAAAAGGAGGCCACGGCCGCATCGCGCCCGGTCTGCTCCTTGAGGTCACGCTCGTAGTGGGGGTTGGGCAGCATGCGCACATCAAACACATAATCGGCATCCGCTGGCACACCGCGCTTGAAGGCGAAGGATTCAAATACCAGAGTCAGCTGCGCCGGCGGCGAGCCGATCAACGCTTTGACGTAACCCTGCAATTGGGCAGCGCGGATCATGCTCGAGTCAATCACGTGGGACTCTGCGCGAATGGCCTCCAGCATGCTGCGTTCGAGCTCAATCGCTTCCACCAGATCCCTGCGCTTGTTGCTCAGGCCATTGCCACTGTCAATCAGGGACAGAGGATGTTTGCGCCGGGTTTCAGAGTAACGGCGCACCAAGGTGCCCGTGCCTGCATCCAAAAACAAGGCCTTGACGCGCAGTCCCATGGCCCGAAGTTGCGAGAGCTGTTGGGGAACCAGCGGCAAGGAACTGGCGCTGCGCACATCCATCGCAATCGCCACACGGCTTGCGGCATGTTGCTTTTCCAGGGCCACCAAGTCCATGAGCAATTCGGGGGGCAGATTGTCAACGCAATAAAAACCCGAGTCTTCCAGTGCATGCAGCGCCACGGATTTGCCGGACCCGGACATGCCGGTAATCAGAACCAGTTCCATGGGGACGAGCGTCATACGGCAGCGTTTCGCAGCATTTCATGAGCATGGGCTGCGGTCGTGGCAGACCCGATGTCGCCCCCCAGCATCCGTGCAATTTCAGCGGTGCGCGCTTCTCCCAGAGCTTCCGACACGCTGCTCACAGTGCTATTTCCTTGCAAATGTTTGGACACGACCCAGTGGCGGTCGGCGCAGGCAGCGACCTGCGGGAGGTGTGTCACCGCCATGACCTGTCTGTCACGCCCGAGCTGGCGCATCAGCTGGCCCACGGTGTGTGCCACTGCGCCGCCGACGCCAGCATCCACTTCATCAAATATCAGGGTCTGTGCCGTGCCCAGCCGGCTGGTGGAAACGGCGATGGCCAGCGCGATGCGTGAAAGCTCGCCGCCGGAGGCCACTTTGGCCACGGGGCGCGGCGTGCTGCCCACATGGCCTGCCACCAAAAACACCACTTCTTCCAGTCCGCTTTGCTGCGGTTGCGCCAAGGCGTCGAGCTGCACCACAAACTGACCGCCTTGCATTCCCAAGCCTTGCATGGCTTCGGTAATGGCGTGTGCCAGTTTCGGTGCAGTGCTTTTCCGTGCCTTGGACACCTGCTTGGCTTCATGCATAAAAGCTGCATGTGCCGCCTCAGCTTCGCGTTGCAGTTTGTCCAGGTCGGCAGCGGCGTCTAACTGTGCCAACTCAGCCTTCCACCCGGCCAAGGCATGGGGCAATTCGGCCGGCGTGCGTTTGTAGCGGCGTGCCAGCGCCACCCACTGCGCCAGGCGGGCGTCGAGCTCAGCCAGACGATCCGGGTCGGGCTCCATGTGGCGCTGATAAGTGCGCAAGGTGTGGGCCGCGTCCTCAATCTGCGCAATGGCCGAAGCGATAACGTCGCTGGGCCCCTGAAATTGAGGCTCCAGGTGAAGTTGTTTTTGCAATTGCTGCAACGCGTTATTGAGAAGGGCAATGGCGGGCTCGTCCGCATCTTCCAGCAGGGTCAGGGTGGACTCGGTGGCCTCCAGCAAAGTTTGGCTGTGGGCCAGGCGGCTGTGATCGGAGTTCAAACTTTCCCACTCGTCGGCCAGCGGGTTGAGCTTGTCGACTTCAGCAATCTGCCAGGCCAAACGCTCGCGTTCGCGTTGTAAGGCCTCTTGTGCCTGCTGCGCCGTGGCCATTGCGCCCTGGGCCTGGCGCCAGCATTGCCACAGGGCGCTCAAGGATGAGGTGGAGATGCGACCGTAGCCGTCCAGCAGCTCCCGCACCGCATCCGCGCGAGTCAAACTTTGCCAGGCATGCTGGCCGTGAATGTCAAACAACTGCTCACCGATGTGGCGCAGTTGCTGCGCTGTCGCCGGGCTGCCGTTGACCCAGGCGCGGCTCTTGCCGCCTAGATCGACGCTGCGCCGCAGCAGCAAGCCATCGCTGGTATCAAAACCCGCCTCAGCCAAGTAGTCTTCCAGGTTTTTTGGGAGATCAAATTCCGCGCTGACTTCGGTGCGCGGGGCGCCTTCGCGTACCAGGCCTGCATCGGCCCGCGCCCCGGTGACCAATTGCAGGGCGTCGATCAGAATCGATTTGCCTGCGCCGGTCTCGCCCGTCAGCACCGTAAAGCCAGCGCCAAGCTCCAGATCCAGGGATGCGACGATGACAAAGTCGCGCAGCACAATGCGTTTGAGGCCCACGGTTTACGCCACTCCTTCATTCCAATGCAATTTCTGGCGCAGGGTGTCGAAATAGGTCCAACCTTTGGGATGCAGAAATTGCACGTGGTGCTCTGACCGGCGCAGCACAATGCGATCGCCATGCATCAGCGTGGCCAGCGACTGCATGTCAAAGTTGGCGCTGGCATCGCGCCCGGCGACGATTTCGATGGCGATCTCCGAGGCGTGTGACAGCACCAAGGGCCGGTTGGACAGGGTGTGCGGCGCAATGGGTACCAATACCCACCCCGGCGTAGACGGGTGCAGCAGCGGCCCACCCGCAGACAGGGCGTAGGCCGTTGAGCCTGTGGGGGTGGCCACAATCAGGCCGTCGGCGCGTTGGCTGGCAACGAAGTGGCCATCTACCTCAATGCGAAGCTCCACCATGCCCGAGGTTGCCCCCCGATTCACCACCACATCGTTCATGGCCAGCGCAGAAAACACGCAGCGCCCGTCGCGTATGACTTCGGCGTAGATCAGGCTGCGGTCGTCGACCTCGTAGTGGCCTCGAAGCATAGGCGCCAGCGCTGAGGCGTAGTGGTCCAGTGGAATGTCGGTGATGAAGCCCAGTCTCCCCTGGTTGATACCAATCAAGGGCACTTTGAACTCCGCCAGCTGGCGTCCGATGCCCAGCATCGTGCCGTCGCCGCCCACGACCAGGCACAGATCGCACTGGCGTCCGATAGAGGGTACGTCCAGCGCCGTGTAATTCGTGAGTCCCAGCTTGTTGGCGGTATCGGCTTCAATGGACACCTCGCAGCCCTGGTCCATCAGAAAGTGCGCAATCGCATCCAGCGCGGCGCGCGAGGCCGCCACCGCCACGGCCGAGTGGCTGGTCTGGTACTTGCCGATCAGGGCGAGGTGTTTGAACAGGGATTTCTGGGGCGCGGCCATGGGGCAAATTACATCACTAAAATGTTCCGATGCTCGATGATCGCTCCAAGTTGTTGCTCAAAGCGCTGGTGGAACGCTACATTGCCGACGGACAGCCGGTGGGAAGCAGAACGCTTTCCAAGGCATCGGGGTTGGAACTGTCGCCCGCCACCATCCGCAATGTCATGTCCGATCTGGAAGAGCTGGGCCTGATCGTCAGCCCCCACACCTCGGCCGGACGGGTGCCCACAGCGCGGGGCTACCGCCTCTTCGTTGACACC
>CAIWRE010000442.1 GCA_903914985.1 uncultured beta proteobacterium
GGATAAATTGCTGTCATAACTCCCGGTCAGCAAGCCGAATTTCAGGCTGTCGTTTTCACCATAGTCATGCAATAGCCCTACCGGTTTGTAGTTGTATTGGCCGCTTGCACCATATTGTTTGCAGCCACTCACAAAATTGGGCGGCACACAAACCTCGACCTGCACCGTGTAGTCATTGGGATATGCGGGTTGCGGACTGACATAGTGCGCAAGATCGTCATACAGATTGCCATAGCCCTCAAAATTGCCTTTATTGGGGTAAACAAAGGTACTGGGGTTCCAGCCAATGGGAAAGGGGTGGTAGTCCAACACGGGGCGCTGCGACGCCGCCCATCGCCACACCCGCGAGCCCGCATTCAGCACGACACGCATCACGGGCGGGTAGTTACTGCAATCGCTCAGGGTGGTACACGCTTTGCCAAGGTCCGGGTTGTCGGTTGACCAGGTGGCCAATCCACCCGGTGGATTGCCTGTAATTTGCACCGCACTGGTGCCGGAGCGGATGCCGGCAGGATTGCGTGCCCCGCTGGAGGTGACGTCCCTGATTACGGTGGTGGTGAGGTTGCCAAAAAAGTGACGTGTCTGCACCCCACTGGCCAGAATAGGTAGGGCAAAAGGCGTGTATTTGCTGATGTCATAACCATTGACCGCCGGGCTGGTGTATTCCTTCGCCCAGGCATGGCCGTCTTGCGGAATGTAGGCGCGACGCAACAGGGTGATGGGCCGGACATCGTTGTAGGAACCGTCTTTGATCCTGTGCCCGCCGTACAAGGCCACGCGCACAGCGTCCATCCGGCTGGTGGTGACGTAATTCAACCAATTTCCGCTCCATTTGTTGACGCTGGTTGCGGTGGTACAGCCTCCCGGATTGGCGTAAGCCGAACTCAGCGGGTCCGCCGCGCCCACCGGTTTGAAGTAGCTGTCCAGGCCGCCTGGAAGCACATTGGTGCTGTCGGTCCGGCCTGTATAGGCATAGCAATACGCCGCATTAAATAGGCCCAGGTATTCAAAATTCGGTACAAACTTGGCGTTGATTGCGCCCGTACCGTCCAAGTCGGTCATGTCGTTGTATGCGCCGAAAAACAAACTGTGGTCACGCGCCATCGTGAGCATGACAAGGGGCGCAGCGCCTTGGCTCACGTGGACAGGCGCACTCGCTTCAGGGTTGGCTCCCAGCACGCCCTGCGCATAGACAGGTACTTGAAGATACAGAAGCAGCAGTAATCCCGCCTTTTCAAATGCCCTCACGACACGGGAAATCGACCGTTTGCAAATTTGCTGCGTGAATAGATGTCCTGAACTGATAGCGAGACTTTTCATTGCGCAAGAAAGGTGGTTTGCAACTGCACCGTCGAACGATCACCGAGAGGATTGGTTCGAACCGTGATGCGATACAGAAAACAGTTTTGTGCCGCGCCGACATTGCTCGCGCACGGGTAGTTGTTTCCTAAGAACTCGATCAGGTACTGCTGTCGCAAGCCGACAGACAAGGGTGAATCCGACTCCAGCGTCGGACTGGTCGGATCAGCGGCCAGCGACGAGGTGACCGTGGCCCAACTCGCGTCGAAAGCCGGGTCCGTCCACCGTGGGGCGCAACTGGGCGACGGCTGGGAGCACATGCCCGAGGCCCCCGTTGCGCAGGGTGACGGGTCGGTGCCTGTGGCGGAGACGCAGGCGCCAACAAAATTGCCGTTCAAAACCCCTGCAGGATCAGCCGGAAAACCTGGATTGGGAGTGACAGGAAATCGCCTTTGTTCCAAAGCAATGGACTCCGCAATGCGCAACGTTCTCTCGGCCGACTGCATGGCCAGGTTGCGATCAAAGCTGTTGGCAGCCATGCGCTCTTGCAGAATCAGCGTGCGCACGGAGGCAATGCCCAGCCCTGTTACCAGCAACAGCATGATCAGCACCACCACCAAGGCGATGCCCTGCTGCTGCCGGTGTGGCGGAATATTCATGGTGTTCATGGCTGCAACCGCCGGCGCACTGCCACCGTGAGCGGCACGGTATGAAAATACACCTCAGGCGTGCTCCCAGCGCGGTTGATTTTTTCAATACTGCTGAGGGTGAGCGCGATTTGCACGGCAATCACCGAACTCCACGACAGCGCTGCACCTGCGCTCTGGTAAATGGCGGCCGGGTCGGGCACGCCGGTGGCGGCGTCCCCGACCAAATACTTGATTTGCATTTTGGCCACACCGGTGATCATTTCGTCATTGGCCAGCATGGCGCCACTTTTGTCGATCGTGATCCGGCGCAGCGCCCGCGCTCCACCGACCTCTTTGCTTCCGCCTACGTACCAGAGGTGCGTGGTGAGGGGGTTGAGCATTCCATTCGGCAACATAGGCTTGACCGCCGCGCCACCGCTGTAGGCCACCGAAGTGCCACTGGGGCTTTGGACTTCAAACGTCAGCAATTGCCGGCCATCGCAGGCCACCACCACATCCCCCGCGCCATAGCCATGTTCGGTGGCCGTGGTGAAGGCGCCCGTGGCGCCTGGGGTATGTGCCGTGATCCGCACGGGGCTGTTCCCGGCACTAGCGCTCCATACCAGCAAAGAGTCGGAGCCAGGGTCCCGAGCGGATGCATCTGTGGGGCCCGCAATCGACGTCCCCGGAACATCGGTGTCGGACAAGGCATTGCCCAACAGCCCGCGCTCCCAAGTGGCCCAGTGGGGCGCAGCCGGTGTGGTGACCAGGTTGGTGCTCGTCATGGCGCCACCGCAGGGCGAATTGCCCGCCTCGCGGATGTCCCGCGCCAGCAGTTCCACGGCAAACCGCGCGCCCTCCTCTACCCGTGCCACCGCCTCGACCATGACAAAAGACTGCCGGTTCGCAAGGTATATGGAAACGGCGCCGCCCACTGCGACCAGGCCCAAGGTCAATGCCACCAACAACTCGACCAGGGACAGGCCAGACTGCCGCCGGGGAAATGCCCCCCTGCCGATGCGCTGCGTGGTGCGTGTCATAGCCGACCCACGAATTGGACGCTTTGGCTGCTTGAGCCGCCCAGCGCGCGGCTGTCGTCCCAATAAATGTTGACGGTGCATAGGCCAGGCACCGCGCTGGCGGAATCGGAGCAGGTAATGTCCGCACAGGTGGACGCACTGCCCAGAGCCGATTGAAGTGAGGCAAACCACGCATTGAGGTCGTTCTGGACCAGACTGCCGTCCGTGGAGGGCAGCGAACAGGTACGGGCACCCAGGTTGTAGGGGTGCGATGGATGAACCGCCGCCGACTTATTGGCCCGCATCGCCTCGATGATGTTGCCCGCCAAAATGGAGGTGTCCGTGCGCTGCATGCTGCTTTGGGTTGCTTTGACGGCGCGCACCTGCAACGCCGAGTACCCGATGAGCCCGATCGAGAGCAATAGAAAGGCGATCATCACCTCTATCAAGGCGACACCACGCTGCTTTGACGAGGACAACTGTCGGGTGGGTATCACTGTGTCAGATGGGTGGATGCAACACTTTCCACCAATTTATTTAAGAATTAAGCGATTATCGCCAATTTTCGTAAATCTATTTTAATCAACAGAGTGCCCAATGAAAACCAATTTTTGACAACGTGTGCCCGGGGGAATCACACCCACAAAAAAGGCGCCAGAGCGGGTGTTAACCGCTCTGGCGCCTGCTGCGGCGCGATGCCATGTCTAGTTGGTGATTTCGCGCCAGGAGGTGCGGCGGGAAACCACGGTTGCGGGCCGAGTGCCCACATCTGCAAAGTTGTTAGCACTGCCCGACGGTTTGGGACCGGCGCCTTGTACGATGACGTTATTCCCGGTGAATCCTGCCTGTCCGATGGCGCCAATGCCAAAGTCAATCGACGTTACGGCCCGGTCCGCTCCACTTATAAAAAACTTTTCATCTGCAAGGCCATTGCGGTTGATATCGAAATAGGTGTCAGCCACCGATAGGCTTCCACCATGATAAGCGTCAAATGCATTCAGGTAACCCGCGCCATCTGAAACGCAACTGCTGCTGCTGGCAATGTTGCTACTCACTACCAAGGTCGGTATAACCGAAGGACGAACCGTGGCAGCGGAAAAAACCTTTTCTGAGGGCCTGTTAGCAGCGAGCCCGCTACTCTGATAAAACCAGTCCATCATCCAACCCGACATGCCGGCCATGTCGCCGCTCGTCGCAATACTCGCGGCCCGCACATTGACAGATCCAGCGCTATATCCAGCGTACGTGGCAGTGCTGGTAAACAAGCTTCGTACTCTAAGATTGCCTTTTGAAATGGTCTGCCCTGCGGTGTAGGCAGTAGAGTCAGGTAATGGATCAATAAGACCGTACAGGGACTGTGCTTGGGTGCTATTGAGATCAGTACTTGTGGCTGTCAAGTTACTCCCGGTCCCAAAAAACACAAACTGTTTGTTCTTCACATTGTCGTCGACGCTGTCATAGCTGTAAGCAGTGGTAATCGGAGCGACGATGGGCTGCGCATTCCCGACACCATCCGTTGCTCTGAAAAGTTTGCCAATGAAATTATCTCCTGGCCCGCCATACGTCCGGGTTACTACCGAATTACGGTCAGCGGGCAACGCAAATTTCCATACATTGCCTTGGTAGTCGCCCGCGTAGGCAAACACTGCCCGTCCGTTCTTCCTGACGACACCCGGCGTGGCAAGTCCATTAGGAGTCGCCGCGTCGCCTACAGTCTGATACTTGGCAATCACCTGACCATCCAGCAAGCGCACGACATACAACACGGCCTTATTATTCACACTGTCGTAGCCGTTGCCAAAAATGGCCACTGATGTTCCATCGCTGAGCTGCTCAATCAGAGGTTTCCCCGTGAGATAGCCTATGTCGGAATCATTCAATGCAGACTCCCAGGCGCTTGCGGGTAGCTTCGTGCTCTTGTCAATCTTCATTCCAAAATATCCACGCCCTCCACGGCCAAGAAAAGCAATGAGGTACTTGTAATCTCCATTCAAGTCGCTGTCCTTCAAACCAGAATCAGAAATGCCAATATCTCCGTCCACAAAGTATCGCTTGGTGAACGTGGGGTCGCTCAGCAAATTGAGAACACTCCGAGTAGATCCTGAACTGGTCTCCTTCGTTATCAGTGATTTTGGAATAAAAGCAAAGCGCTCCTCCATCGTATCGGCATTAAATGCGTGCAACATTCCGTCGTTCGCACCTACGTAGACATCGCCGGTATCTTGCGAGTAGCTTGCGACCGCGTTGATGATAGTTCCGATCAAAGAGGCGCGGGTGCGCAACGTTCCACCTCTGAAAATCTCATTGCTCTGGTCACCGGCAATATAGTTGACCACGTCCTCAGAATCAAAGAAGCTGAAAAAATTCGGCCCGGGACTGACCAGGCTTGCCTGTAAGTTAACCTTGTTAAATGGGTATAGTGGACCGCCGTTGACGCGGGAAAAAAGTATATTTCTACTGGTATAACTTGCAGGTAGTTTGCTGCTGGCTGAAACAGGAATGGCATACTTAACTACCGAGGATGACGCACTCGGAGTAACTGAGTATTTGGTGGCGCTTAAATCACCAGTCAACTGGCCCAAGTTATATGTCGAGGTAAATATGGTGGAAAATGCCCCCAGTTCGCCACTCGAAGAGGTAACCGTTCCCACGGTGGCGGTGTTGTCCAAAATGGACTGTATCATTTGTTGGAAAGCCAGTTTCAAATTGGCAGGGCTATTCACCTGAACATAATTCTTGGGATCCTCACCGGGACTCAATGGCGCGGTGGGCGGATCGTCATCCGGATACCCACCCCACCGCGCAGCATACCAAAGCGGGTTTTTTAGCTCAGTATCTGCTGCGCCCCCAGCGCCAACAGTAGCGGCGGTATGTGCTCGCTCCACCTGTACATTGAGCGCGCTAGAAAGATCACAATTGTTTTGCCAATTTATATATCCTGTTTTGCAATATCCGGGACGCATTCCAGGTGGTGTATTCAGGAAATAATTAGGTTGAACCGCTGATGACTGCACTTCAATATAGGCCCCGTCATTTGTTGTACCAGAAATATAATATCCAGCATTCTGCGATGCCGATCCTCCCGTCGCAGTCGGCGTGAGTCTCACTTTCAATTCATTACCTACCATTTCTATATCGTACTCCACGACAAAGTCCATTTCGAAATCGCCTCCCCAGGTTCGATCTTCAAAATTGACAACAAAGGTAAAACGAAAATTACCATTAACTGCCGGATTCACATTTTCCGGATTGTTTTGTAAAGTGGGGTAGACGCCGACAATTTGATTGGTATACTGCCAGTCTTGAAGCTGGTTGTTATATGTAGCGTTGTTATCGCCAAGCGTCTTTGCAAAGGGGATAATGGTGATCGTCTTGCGATTCGTGCCTGGAAAAGGTATTTTTATGCTTGGGTATGGACTATTCAGCACCATAGCGTAAGTATCTACAGTAGGTATTTTTTTGCCTCCCACCTTACGCAAAGGTGCGGTTTTAGCCCAATGGGCCACACCGGCTGACAAAAAGCTACCTTGATTATCAGTTTCATCCGGTATCAATCCACGAACCTTATCCAAACTAACGCTGGACTTCAGGGTTGGGTTACGATCTATTTCGGCAGCGGAACCCCATCTCTCTCCGATGAAGCGTGAAGTATCCTGAATGCCCTCAACTATTCCAATAGACTTGGTTAGATTTCCAGCATTTAGCTCCACGTCATTGTCATTTTTTAATTTAACAGTAAATGTTGTATCAAAAAAACTGCCCGGCAATTGATCGGAATCGAATGAAGGGTTGGGGCCTGAAACCACTACAAGGTTCGGCTTGGCGCACCATTTCGAGGTGTCCGAATAGGGGTCATCCCAGTTCGGATTATCCAGACCCACTGCCCCATCTTCGAC
>CAIWRE010000443.1 GCA_903914985.1 uncultured beta proteobacterium
GAATTAAAGGTCAGTGTGAGCACATCGTCACTGAGCGATCCGATGGCCGTGTGCTTCACGCCGTCGTACAACACTTTGTCGTAGACCTCATCAGCAAAAATTACCAGACCGTGGGTGCGGGCAATGTCCACGATGCCACGCAGCAAATCGTCGGAGTACAAAGCGCCGGTGGGGTTGTTGGGGTTGATCACCACAATCGCTTTGGTGCGGGGTGTGATCTTCGCGCGGATGTCGTCAAGATTGGGCATCCAGCCATTGGCCTCGTCGCACACATAGTGCACCGGTGTGCCACCCGAGAGGCTGGCCGCTGCCGTCCACAACGGATAGTCGGGTGCGGGCAGAAGCATCTCATCGCCATCGTCGAGCAAACCATTGGTGGCCATCACGATCAATTCGCTTGCACCGTTACCCAGGTAAATATCGTCCAACGTGACGCCACGGATGCCCTGCTTCTGGGTTTCGTGCATCACGGCCTTGCGCGCCGCAAAAATGCCTTTGCTGTCCGAGTAACCCGCCGAGTTGGGCAGGTTGCGGATCATGTCCTGCTGGATCTCTTCGGGCGCATCAAAGCCAAATACCGCCAGATTGCCGATATTGAGCTTGATGATTTTTTGCCCTTCTTCCTCCATCTGGCGCGCACGGTCCATGATGGGGCCGCGAATGTCGTAACAGACGTTGGCCAGCTTGGCAGATTTGTAGATGGATGTCAATGTCCCTCCGGGGGCGTGTCGCACAGTGCGAAACCTATAATTTGACCACAGTTCGCCGCCTCTTTTGCGCGTGCGCCCTCTCCCTCACTGCAACCCGCACCCCATGAAACTCCAAGCTGACCGCATGCAAGGCCCCACCATCACGGGCTACGGCGAGGGCTGGGTCGCCGTCAATGGAGAAGCATCCCACCACAGCATGCTCCTGAGCAGCGCCGGACATCGCTTGGAATGGAGCGTGAAAGGTTTTGAGGCACTCCAGGCCAGCGACTTCGAAACTTTGATGTCCTGGGACATTGAACTGCTGCTTTTTGGCAGTGGAACCCGCGTTCAATTTCCCCATCCGCAGTGGCTGGCCGCCCTGTACGCAAAGCGTATCGGTGTAGAAACCATGGACACGCAAGCGGCCTGCCGGACATTCAACTTCTTGGCGGGAGAAGGCCGCAAAGTGGCGGCAGCCTTGCTGGTGTAGTGCACCTGGCGAGGTGCGCAAAGCAAGGCACCTGCGGAATTCAGAGTAAAATCCGAGGTTGATGTTGGAAGCACAGACGCACAGGGTCTGCCGCTTTTCAACTTGACTGACACACCCAGCACGAGAGATTTAATACCCCATGGCGATCGTTGTCAACAAACCCCTTCCCGAATTTGAAGCCAACGCAACCGGCGGCGTGCGGGTGACCAACACGTCGCACTCGGGGCAAACATTGGTTCTGTTTTTCTATCCCAAGGACAACACCCCTGGCTGCACCACTGAAGCTATGCAGTTTCGCGACCACTACCAAGACTTTGTTGAAGCGGGTGCCCACGTGTTTGGCGTCTCTCGTGACAACATGCGGTCGCATGACGAATTCAAAGCCAAACTTGAACTACCCTTTGAGCTGATTGCCGACACCGAAGAAAAAATGTGCCACATGTTTGGCGTGGTCAAGAACAAGATCATGTACGGGAAAAAAGTCAAAGGGATTGAGCGCAGCACCTTTTTGATCGGTGCGGACGGTCTGGTCAAGGAAGAGTGGCGCGGCCTGAAAGTTCCCGGTCACGTCGAAGAGGTTTTGAACGCGGTACGCGCGCTCAGCGAGACCGCCTGACAGCGCCAACAGACGCACTCGCCGTTTCGCGGTGGCGTCTTTTTGCTCATGCATAATGTTTGCATGACAATGAATTTCACAAATTCCGCCCGATAAAGGCTGCCTTGCAATCAAGGCGGCCTTTTTTTCGCGTCTGATTTTTTTCTGCCAACCCACCACGAGCTCTCACCCATGCCCCTGCCTTCTGCGCCGACCAAACGTGCCGATCGACTCTCTGCTGCGGCTTTTGAAGGAACCCCAAAATCTGGACGCCAACCCCGGCGCACCCCGGCAGATGCAGTTCAGGCACTGCCGGTTGCAAGCGCACGGCCCACGGCGGGGCGGGCTGCCCCGGCGCGCCAAGCCTCTCTGCTGAGCAAAGACGTGAACCAAGAAGCGGCAGTGCAAGTGGAAACGATCAAGCGCGCACCTGCTGCGCCAGCACCGGCACCGGTTGCGGCCGCGATAGCTGCGCCAGCGCCCAAGTCCGCTGCAAGCTCCAGCAGCGCCTCACGCAGCCGCAAGAGCGCACGCACCGGTCCCGCCAAGCTGTTTGTGCTGGACACCAATGTGCTGATGCACGATCCCATGTGCTTGTTCCGGTTCGAAGAGCACGACATCTTCCTGCCCATGATCGTGCTTGAAGAGCTCGATGGCCACAAAAAAGGCATGACCGAGGTGGCACGCAACGCCCGCCAGACCAGCCGCACGCTCGATGCCCTGGCAGGCACACCCGGTGCGGACATTGCCCAGGGCTTTGAACTCAACAGCACCGGGCAGCGCGAAGCCAAGGGCAAGCTCATGTTCCAGACCCTGCCGCTGGACTACAGCCTGCCCACCAGCCTGCCCCAGGGCAAGGCTGACAACCAAATTCTGGGTGTCGTGGCCGCACTGCGCAAGAAATACCCGGAACGGGAAGTGGTGCTGGTGTCTAAAGACATCAATATGCGGGTCAAAGCCCGTGCTTTGGGTCTGGCCACCGACGACTACCAGAACGACAAAACCCTGGAAGACGGCGACTTGCTGTACTCCGGCGCCATGGCCCTGCCCGCTGATTTCTGGTCCACCCACGGCCAGAGTGTGGAGAGCTGGCAGCAGGGCCAACACACCTTTTACAAGGTGAATGGACCCACCGTGCCGAACATGCTGATCAACCAGTTTGTGTACTTTGAGGCGCCGGGCGAGCCCAGCCTGTACGCACGGGTCACGGAAATCCGCGGCAACACCGCCGTGCTCAAGACACTGCGCGACTTCAACCACCTCAAAAACGCGGTGTGGGGCGTTACCACCCGCAACCGTGAGCAAAATTTCGCCATGAATTTGCTCACCGATCCGGATGTCGATTTCGTCACGCTCACCGGCACAGCGGGCACCGGAAAGACCTTGATGGCACTGGCGGCCGGTTTGACGCAGGTGCTCGATGACCGCCGTTACACCGAAATCATCGTGACACGCGCAACCGTCAGCGTGGGTGAAGACATCGGCTTTTTGCCCGGCACGGAAGAAGAAAAAATGGGCCCCTGGATGGGAGCGCTCGACGACAATCTGGAAGTCCTGGGCAAGACCGACACCAACGCGGGTGAATGGGGCCGTGCCGCCACCAGCGAGCTGATTCGCAGCCGCATCAAGATCAAAAGCATGAACTTCATGCGCGGTCGCACATTCTTGAACAAATACCTGATCATCGACGAGGCGCAAAACCTGACGCCCAAGCAGATGAAAACCTTGATCACCCGCGCCGGTCCAGGCACCAAAATTGTCTGCATGGGCAACCTGGCGCAAATTGATACGCCTTACCTGACCGAAGGCTCGTCCGGGCTCACCTTTGCGGTCGACCGCTTCAAAGGCTGGCCACATGGCGGTCATATCACCTTGGCGCGCGGTGAGCGCTCGCGCCTGGCAGACTTCGCCAGCGAAGTGCTTTAGTAGTCGCCGCCTGCCCCGCTGGCCAGGCTCTCGAACTTGGTGATATTGCGCAGGAACGCCAGTTTGACGGTACCGGTAGGGCCGTTACGCTGCTTGGCGATGATGATCTCCGCCACACCCGGCTCTTTGCAGGCCTCTTTGGTGTAGTACTCGTCGCGGTAAATGAACATGATGATGTCCGCGTCCTGCTCAATGGCGCCGGACTCGCGCAAGTCACTCATCATGGGGCGCTTGTCAGGGCGCTGCTCCACGCTGCGGTTGAGCTGAGACAGGGCAATTACCGGGCACTTCAGTTCGCGGGCGAGCATCTTCAGGCCGCGGGAGATTTCACCGAGCTCGGTAGCGCGGTTTTCACCGTCGCCGCCACTGCCGCTCATGAGCTGCAAATAATCGACCACGATCAAGCCGAGCTGCCCGCATTGGCGCGACAGGCGCCGGGCGCTGGAGCGCAAATCGCCAGAGGTCAGACCCGCGCTCTCATCAATGTGCAGAGAAATGGTGCGCAGCTTCTCAATCGCTTCGGACAGGCGCGGCCACTCATCATCGCTCAGCTTGCCGGTTCGCAGGTGACCCTGGTCGATGCGACCGATGGAGCCCACGATACGAACGGCCAACTGGGCGGCGCCCATTTCCATCGAGAACACCGCCACCGGCAGACCCTCATTGAGAGCGACATGCTCAGCAATATTGATGGCAAGCGCAGTTTTACCCATAGAGGGGCGGGCCGCCAGTACGATCAGGTCACCTGCCTGCAGGCCTGCCGTCAAGCGGTCCAGGTCGTAAAAACCCGTGGGCACGCCGGTGACGTCGTTGGGGTTGTCGGCCATCTCCTGCACACGGTCCAACAGCTTAACCACCAGCGTGTCCATGGCCTGAAAGCCACCGCCATTGCGTTTGCCCTGCTCGCCAATGTTGAAAATCTTTTGCTCGGACTCGTCCACGATGTCGGACACCTGCCGGCCTTTGGTGTTGAAGGCGTTGGTAGCGATTTCATCGCTGGCGGTGACCAGCTTGCGCAGAATAGAGCGGTCACGCACGATTTCGGCATAGCGGCGGATGTTGCTGGCACTGGGTACATACTGCGCCAGAGAGTTGAGGTAGCTCAGGCCCCCCACCTCGTCCGCCCGCCCCTGACTTTGCAGGTGCTCAAAGACGGTAATGACGTCCGCCGGACGGCTGTTGTTGATCAATGCGCCGATGGCCCCATAGATCAGACGATGCTCGTAGCGGTAAAAATCGGCGTCGCCCAAGATGTCTGACACCCGGTCCCAGGCGTCGTTGCTCAGCAGCAGGCCGCCAATCACACTGGATTCACCCTCAATCGAGTGCGGTGGAATGCGCAACTGCGCGACCTGGCGGTCCGCAACGAACTCGTCCGGCATGGGAATGTCATCGTCTAGCATCGTTTGTCCTGAATTGCGCTGTCACACCAAGCCATCAAGCATCGGTGGCTCCAATAGAAAAGCCGCCAGGGCGGGCCCGAGCGGCTTTTTCAAAAGCTTATCATGCAGCGGCACCACGTTAGGGTGCCATTGTGCCCTTCTGCCGAAGGCGTTTACGCTTAGGCAGACTCTCCGTACACGGACACGGTGATATCCACCACCACGTCGGTGTGCAAAGCCACGCTGACCGCGCTGTCGCCGACCACCTTGATGGCGCCCAGAGGCATGCGGATGTTGGACTTGACCACTTTGTAACCGGCCTTGACCAGCTCTTCAGCGATGTCAGCGTTGGTGACCGAGCCAAACAGGCGACCATCGACGCCGGCCTTCTGGGTCAGCTTGATGGTGGTACCAGCGAGCTTCTCACCCAGGCCTTGCGCTTCAGCCAGTTTGGCAGCAGCGGCTTTTTCGAGTTCGACGCGACGTGCTTCGAATTCGGCCTTGGCCGATTCAGTCGCACGGCGGGCGCGGCCCGAAGGAATCAAAAAGTTACGGGCATAGCCGTCTTTGACCTTGACGATTTCGCCGAGGTTGCCGAGGTTCACGACCTTGTCGAGCAGAATAATTTGCATGGTCAGGTCTCCTTAGATCTTGTGCTGGTCGCTGTAAGGCAGCATCGCCAGAAAGCGAGCGCGCTTGATAGCGGTGTTGAGCTGGCGCTGGAAAATCGCGCGGGTGCCGGTCAGGCGTGCGGGGATGATCTTGCCGTTTTCAGCGATGAAGTCGCGCAAGGTGTCGATGTCTTTGTAGTCAATTTCTTCGACGCCGGTCACAGTGAAGCGGCAGAAACGCTTGCGTTTGAACAGCAGGGACTGGGTATTGCGCTTGGGGCGCTTGTCTTTGTTGAATTTCTTGAACGTGGCCATAAAGCCTCCTAAAAACTAATCTGGTGAAAAATCTTGTATGTGCAACACAAGCGACTTGCTGCGGACTGCATTGGCGAGGAATCCCTCAAACTTCCAGTTGCTGCCAATGGCCTGACGGGCCAATCGTTCTGCAACCGAACCAAATGCCATGGCTTTCAAACTGGCGCTTACCTGCCTCTTCGCCCCTGCTTCTGTGGTTTCGGACGCATGGTCCAAGACAAGATTCAGGGCCGGTACGCCGGCTGGCGTAAATCGCAAGGCTTGCGCCTCAACAATCAGAGCAGAAATTACCAGTGAATTGAGCGCCACACCTCGCAAACGTCGTCGTTGTGAATCGGTGCTTTAAGCCTGGTATTCAGCTTGCTGCGACTTGCGCGAATCTTCGCGCTCGACCGACTTCATCATGGAAGAAGGACCGGTTTCGGCTTTCTTCTTCAGCACAGTGAGGTGGCGCAGCACAGCGTCGTTGAACTTGAAGGCGTGCTCGAGTTCAGCCATCACCGCCTGGTCGGCTTCGATGTTGACGCACAGGTAATGGGCTTTGGCCAGCTTGTTGATCATGTAGACCAACTGGCGGCGACCCCAATCTTCCACGCGGTGGATTTTTCCGCCGCCGGCAGTGATCATGCCTTTGTAACGCTCCAGCATGGCTGGAACTTGTTCGCTCTGATCCGGATGGATCATGAGAATGATTTCGTAGTGACGCATTGATACTCCTTGTGGATAAGCCCCGGCGGGGCCAGAAAAAGCCGCCCCCAGCGTCTAAGTGGAGTGCGGCAAGGCGAAGCCCATGATTATAGCCCGATGCGCGAGCCTGTAGCCAACAATCAGGCCACAGGGCTTCGCTTTTGCCCTGCGCGGCTTACCAGGCTCAGCACGACCACTGCAGCAATTCCAGCAGGAACGCCGAAAACACCCGCCGATACCGGCTGTATGCCCCACCAGAGTGTGGACGTTGCGCTGGAATACACACCACGCAGAGCCGGCAGGTGCGCCACCATGTAATAGAGAGTGACGCCCAGTCCGGTCAACATGCCACCTACCGCACCCAGGCGCGTGGCGCCGGACCAAAAAATACCCAACACCATCGCGGGAACCAGGCCTGCCGCAGCAAGCGAGAAAGACGCAGCGACCAAGTACAAAATTCCTGCCGGTCTTTGAGCCGCTGCATAGGCTGCGAGCAAGGCCACCAGCAGCAGAGCAAACTTGGACCACATAACCGGGCGCATCGTTTTGGCCTTTTCGCTCTGCCCTTCAAACACCAGGTCGTGTGAAAGCGCATTGCCAATGGTCAGCAGCAATCCGTCGGCGGTGGAAAGGGCTGCGGCCAAACCGCCGGCTGCCACCAATATGGAAAAAATGGCAGGCAAGCCACCAATTTCAGGGCTGGCCAGCATGACCAGGTCGGGTCCCACTTTCAACTCGGCAAATTGCAAAATGCCATCGCCATTGACGTCCGCGACCGACAACAATGTCGGGTCCCTGGACCACTGAGCGATCCAGGCAGGCAAACTGTCCATGGGTTGCCCCACCAAATGGGCCATGATTTCGTACTTCACCAACACTGCCAATGCAGGTGCCGAGAGGTACAGCAAAGCAATAAACAACAGAGACCAGGCGACCGACTCCCGCGCCTGAGCCACCGTGGGCGTGGTAAAGAATCGAGTCAACAAATGCGGCAGTCCAGCGGTGCCCACCATCAGGCAAAACATCAGCGCCAGGAAGTTGGCACGCGAGTTGTTAAACAGCGCCGCTTCTGCGTCAGTACCGTCCGGGTTGCCCGCAAATGTTTGGGTGTGAGGAGGCATTCCCCCCAGCGTTTGTGCGCGGGCGCGGTTGTCATTGAGCTCACGGGTCCACAGCTCGCGGGCCAGTGATGGATCTTTGGGTACCGCGGCAATTTGACGGCGCAAGTCCAAAGCACGCACGTCGTCTGCAGCGGCATCACCCAGATCCCGCAATTGGCGGCGCAACTCCAGTCGCTCTGCCCGCAGGGACTCTTCCACATCTGCCAGTTTTTTCTCCAGGACCTGAGCGCGCTGGGCATAAATTGCACGCACCTGGTTTTCAGCGGATGAACCTTGAATTTGACGTTCTAATTCGGCGATTTTTGGCAGCTGCTGGCCATAGGCCCACACAGCGATTGGATTACCCAATTGCTGGTAGGACAGCCAAGTCACGGGCATGATGAACGCCAGCATGATGACCACGTACTGCGCCACCTGGGTCCATGTCACAGCGCGCATGCCCCCGAGGAAAGAACACACAAGCACGCCACCCAATCCCAGCAAAATGCCAATTTCAAAGTGCAAACCGGTTAAGCGCGAGGTGATCAGCCCTACCCCGTAAATTTGTGCGACCACGTAGGTAAAGGAGCACAAAATGGCCGCTCCGGCCGCGATGCGCCTGGGCCAGCGCCCCCCAAATCGCAAGGCAAAGTAGTCCGGCAAGGTGTACAAATCCAGCTGGCGAAGGTAGGGCGCCACCAGAAGGGCCACGAGACAAAAGCCTCCTGTCCAGCCCAGCACAAATGCCAGCCCCCCCGGCTGGTCCCCGATACCTGAAAACCCCTGCAAATAAAGACCGCCCGACAAGCTGATAAATGAAGCCGCACTCATCCAATCGGCTGCGGTCGCCATGCCGTTGTACATCGCTGGAATACGGCGTCCGGCGACGTAGTACTCGTCCGCATTGGCCGTGCGGCCATACACGCCAATCGCGGCATACATGACCAAGGTGACGGACAGGAATACCCCGGCAATCCACACCTTGGGTACACCGGCCTGCTCCGCCAAGCCCAGCGCCAGCAGAGCAATGAGCAAGAGCGCAATATAGAGTCCGAAACGGCGATCAATCCGGCGGGAATAGGCTGCCAACAGTGCCGATTTTTCGGGCGCAGGGGCTCTGTCGCGGCGATTCATGCGCCAGGCAAAAATCACCACGATCGCAATAAAGACAATGACCGCGCCCTGAGAAGCAAACCAAAAACCGACCGGCCACCCGGCCACCACGGCCTGCAGGTCGCGCACAAAAAACACCGCTCCGAATGAAACCGCAAACCACAGGCTGAGCAGGACGGCATGCAGCCGCCAACGCGCCAGGGTTTGCGCTGCTTTCATCGTGCTGCGAGTTGCTGCCAGGTAGAGATCACCGAATCGGGATTCAGTGAGATGGACGAAATGCCTTGATCGTCCAGCCACGCGGCAAAGTCAGGGTGGTCGCTCGGGCCCTGGCCGCAAATACCGATGTACTTGCCCTGCGCCCTGCACGCGGTGATGGCCATGCTGATCAGCGCCTTGACCGCCGGATCCCGCTCATCGAAGTCGGCTGCCAATAGCTCCATGCCGGAATCCCGGTCCAGGCCCAGGGTGAGCTGCGTCAGGTCGTTAGAGCCGATAGAAAAACCGTCGAAATAGGCTAAAAACTCGTTCGCCAAGATCGCGTTGCTCGGGATTTCACACATCATGATGAGCTTGAGACCATCCTTGCCGCGCTGCAAACCGTGGCGCGCCAACAGCTCGGTCACTTTGCGCGCCTGCTCCAGCGTGCGCACAAAGGGCACCATCACTTGCACATTGTCCAAACCCATGTCATTGCGCACGCGCTTGAGGGCATCGCACTCCATCGCAAAAGCTTCGCCAAAGTCTTCGCTCACATAGCGCGCCGCACCGCGAAAGCCCAGCATGGGGTTTTCTTCCTCCGGCTCGTAGCGGCTGCCGCCAATGAGTTTGCGGTACTCGTTGGACTTGAAGTCCGACAAGCGCACGATCACCGGCTTGGGCCAAAAGGCGGCGGCAATCGTGGCCACACCTTCCGCCACGCGGTCCACGTAAAACGCACGGGGCGAGGCGTGGCCGCGCGCCACGGATTCCAC
>CAIWRE010000444.1 GCA_903914985.1 uncultured beta proteobacterium
CTCAAGAGCGGCCGCGTAGACGAATCACTGCAAGAGCATCAGCTGATATTGGATGCCCTGCTGGCCGGTGATCCGGCCTTGAGCGCCCAGCGCATGCGCGAGCACTTTGCCAACGGACTCGAAGCCGCCGGTTAAGGTACCGGCTTGCGGCCGGACATGACCAGCGCCACGCCCGACAAAATCAGCACACCGCCGACCAGGTGATGCAAACCCAAGGCTTCATCCAGAAGCAACCACGCCACCACCGCCGCATACAGCGGGCCCAGGTACAAGGTCATGGCGACTGCCCCGGCGCCCAGCACTTTTTGGGTCCAGCCGTAAATCCAGTAGGCGCAGATGCCGGGCACCAATGCGGCCAGCACCACCATCGACAAGGCCTCCACACCCAGCACGGGCTCCCCATTGAGCATCTCCCACACCGCAAAGGGGAACAGCACCACTACGCCCCCGGCAGTGATGGCTGCCAGCTGCGCGGTGGAACCTAAGGGGCTAGGCCAGTGCTTTTGCAACAAGGAATAAGCGGCCCATGCCGCCGCGGCTGCCACGATCCACAAGTCACCCGGCACAAACTGCAGCGTCGATAAGCGCGTCCACTCGCCCTGCACCACCACGTGCACTACGCCGGCCAGCGCCGCCACCACGCCCAGCGCCTTGGAAATAGAAAACGACTCGCCCAACCACAGCACCGAGCCGATGGTGATCATCACGGGTGACGCGGCATAGATCAGTGAGATGTTCATGAGGCTGGTGCTTTGGCCGGCGAAATACACCGCGGCGCCGCAAATCCACATGCCGCAGCCACCCAGCGTTAGATAGCGCACAGCATGATCGCGCAGCTCCTGGCGCTGCTGCCACAGCTCATGCCGTGCCACCCAGGCCAGCAGTGCACTGGCCAGCAGCCAGCGGCCGAAGGCCAGCACATGCGGCGTAATCACTCCCGGGGCCCGCCGCGCGATCATGGAATTCACTATCCACAAGAGCGGAATGATCCAGAAAAGGAGTTTGGCGATGCGCACCTGACCTGAGGTGGGCGTGATCATGCATGCTCGGGCACGTGCGCGCCGCGTTCCAGGGCCTGTCGCGCCAAGGCCCACACAGCGCGCGGCGCCAGCGGTTTGAGCCGGTGGTCGCTCCAAACCTGGCGCCACAGACGCGCACCCCGCTGGCCGTGGTACAGCCCTAGCATCTGGCGGGCAATGGCGTACCACGGGCAGCCGTCTTCCAAAAAGGCACGCTCCATGTACCCGACCATGGCTTCTTCCACCGCCTCGCGCGCGGGCAAGGGGTGGGCATCACCAAAAAACTCCGCATCCCAGCTACTGAGCAGCCAGGGGTTGTAATAGGCTTCCCGCCCCAGCATCACACCGTCGGCATGCTGCAAATGCTCGGCAATTTGCACGTTGGTCTTGATGCCGCCGTTGACCGCAATGGTGAGCGACGGAAAGTCCGTCTTTAACTGATACGCCAGGTCGTAACGCAGGGGTGGGATCTCGCGGTTCTCTTTGGGGCTCAGGCCTTGCAGCCAGGCATTGCGCGCGTGCACGATGAATACCTGGCAACCCGCCTCGCTCACCTGCCCGACAAAATCACGCACAAAGCCGTAGCTCTCTTCTTTGTCAATACCGGTGCGATGCTTCACGGTCACCGGAACATCCACGGCGTCCAGCATGGCTTTCACGCCATCAGCCACCAGCGCAGGTTCGTTCATCAAGCAGGCACCAAAAGCGCCGCGCTGCACCCGGTCGCTGGGGCAGCCGCAGTTGAGGTTGATTTCGTCATATCCCCACTGCGCACCCAGCCGTGCGGCCATTGCCAAATCGTGGGGGTCGCTACCACCGAGTTGCAAAGCCACAGGGTGTTCTTCGGCATTGAAGCGCAAATGCCGGTGCACATCGCCATGCACCAGGGCACCGGTGGTCACCATCTCGGTGTACAGCTGGGTGTGGCGGGTGAGCAGACGATGAAAGTAGCGGC
>CAIWRE010000445.1 GCA_903914985.1 uncultured beta proteobacterium
GGCATGCTTCCCAGGTAACGGGTGGAATTGGCGGAGTAGGCCATGGAGCTCCTTGGAAGTATGACGGTGCAGCTTTAGCTGCCCATTGCATGGCCAGCTTGGACATCCGCGTGGTAGCTCGATCGCACCATAGCGCCCACAGCAGCGTGCTTGAAGCCCATCTCGTAGGCTTTTGCTTCAAACATTTTGAAGGTGTCCGGGTGCACGTAGCGCCGCACCGGCAGGTGGCTGGTGGTGGGGGCGAGGTACTGGCCGATGGTGAGCATTTCAATGCCGTGGGCGCGCATGTCGCGCATGACCTCCAAAATCTCTTCGTCGGTTTCACCCAAGCCCACCATCAGGCCGCTCTTGGTGGGCACATCCGGAAACAAGGCCTTGAACTTTTTCAGCAAGTTCAGGCTGAACTGGTAATCGGAGCCCGGCCGCGCCTCTTTGTAGAGGCGGGGAATGGTTTCCAGGTTGTGGTTCATCACGTCAGGTGGCGCGGCTTTGAGGATTTCTAATGCGCGGTCATCGCGGCCGCGAAAGTCGGGCACCAGAACTTCAATTTGTGTCTGCGGCGACAGCACACGTGTCTGGCGAATGCAATCGACAAAATGCCCGGCCCCACCGTCGCGCAGGTCGTCGCGGTCCACGCTGGTAATCACTACGTACTTGAGCTTCAGCTGCGCAATCGTCTTGGCCAGGTTGTCTGGCTCATTCGCGTCCAACGGGTCGGGCCGGCCATGGCCTACATCGCAAAACGGGCAGCGCCGGGTGCACTTGTCGCCCATGATCATGAAGGTGGCCGTGCCTTTTCCAAAGCACTCGCCAATGTTGGGGCAACTCGCCTCTTCGCACACCGTGACCAGTTTGTTGGCCCGCAACACGTCTTTGATTTCATAAAACCGCGTGCTGGGGGAGGCCGCTTTGACCCGAATCCAATCCGGCTTTTTGAGCACTTCTGCGGACTGCACTTTGATCGGAATGCGCGAAAGCTTGGCAGCCGCTTTTTGTTTGGCGCCCGCCTGGTAGTCCTGCTGCGACTGGGCCTCCCGCACGGTGATGGTGTTTGGTGTTGGGGGTGTTTCAGTGCTCATGACGTCGCTGCTTGGATGGTTGGGAGGCATTGAAAGCTTTTGACTTAAGGCGCAAGGTGAGTGATTAATTTCTTGGCCAATACGTTCTCTACCTCAGCTCTATCAACGCGAACGCCGATTGTAGAAAGGTCTACCGTTTGCAAAGCGGCGTAGCCACAGGGATTGATACCATGAAAGGGCGCCAGGTCCATCTCCACGTTCAGTGCGACGCCGTGGTACGCAAAACCGCGGCTGATTTTGATGCCCAGGGCGGCGATCTTGGCCAAGCCAGCAAAGTCGGGAACAGGCTTGCCGGCCAGTTGCTTTTGCGGCCGCTGCGGCAACATGCCATGTCCAAACGGGTCAGCCATGTTCACGTAAATGCCAGGGGCGCCCCCTACGCGGTGGCCAGTGACGCCAAAGTGCAACAGCGTGCGAATGAGCGCCTCCTCCAGGCGGTAGACGTACTCTTTGACGAAGTAGCCTGCGTGTTTGAGGTCCAGCATCGGATAGGCGACAACCTGTCCGGGTCCGTGGTAGGTGACCTGGCCTCCCCGGTCGGTTTGCACTACCGGTATGCCACCCGGATTCAAAAGATGTTCCGGCTTACCTGCCACGCCTTGTGTGAAGACGGGATGGTGTTCGCACATCCACAACACATCTGGCAAATGGGCTCCGTCTGGTGTGCTGCGATTGCGGCTGTAGGCCTGCATGGTCGCGAAAGTGGCGGCGTAATCCACGCGGCCCAGATGCAGTACGTCCATCGCCGGGTCGACTTACAGAACCACTTTGACCATCGGGTGTGTGCTCAAGGTCCGGTAGAGCTCGTCGAGTTGCTCGCGACTGGTCGCCGTGATGGTGATGGTCACTCCCAGGTAATTACCGCCTTTGCTTTCGCGCAACTCAATGGTGGACGCATCAAACATCGGGTCAAAGGCGTGGGCAATGGTGGCGATGGCGTGCACCAAGCCATCGTCGCGCCGCCCCATAACCTTGATTGGAAACTGCGATGGAAAGACGATCAATGACGGCGCGGGCTCGCTTTGGCCCGTGGTGGGTGGTGAAGTGGGGTGCAGCGCCATAGTGCGAGGTTGGTCTCAAGAATTGATGCCGCAGTCTAATGGCAGCATGTTCATTTCAACGACTTCTGGTTTCTACTAAGTTCCTGCGTATAATCATGGGCTGCACTGAGCTTGGTTGTAAAGTGCATGTAATCTTGGGTAAGAACAATGCGTCCGCTGCTGGATACGGAAGATTCAGAGAACGACGGATTCATTGCGCTGAGTGCCGAAGAGGCAAAGAAGTTCAGGCAAGAGCATCCGTCCTTGTCGCCTTGGTGGGTCGTACTCGGCCAGATCGCCATGGGCGTGCTGGTGGTGGCGTTGGCTTGGCTCGTAACGCAAAACGGCGTTGTCGCTGTTTCTGCGGCCTGCGGTGCGATGGCCGTTATTGTCCCGGGAGCGCTGTTTGCGCGAGGTTTGATGGGGCGCTTTGCGTCGCTCAATCCCGCAAACGCGGTGACCAGCTTCTTTGTGTGGGAGCTGGTAAAGATTTTTGTTACGGTGGCAGTCCTATGGGCTGCGCATCGTTGGGTAGTGGGGCTGAACTGGCCTGCCATGTTGGTAGGTTTGGTGCTCACGATGAAGGTTTATTGGCTGGCGCTGCTTTTTAATGGCAAGCGTCCGCCGGTGCAAGATTAACAATGCTTAACGGCAAAAGTAAC
>CAIWRE010000446.1 GCA_903914985.1 uncultured beta proteobacterium
CACCGCGTCGACTTCTTGCGCGCTGTAGCCCTGCTCGCGCAGAGAACCGGCCAAGCGGTCGTACACAAAGTCTGCCAAGGCTTGGGTGGGGTCAGTGATCAGGGCGCCAAACGCGGGCACAGCAGCTTGCAGCGTGGCGGTCACGTCCAGCGCCAAGTCGCGCTCAATCAGCATGCGAATCAAACCCAGCGCATGGCGGCGCAGCGCAAACGGGTCTTTGTCGCCCGTGGGCACATTGCCGGTGCCGAACATGCCGACCAGCGTTTCCAGTTTGTCGGCCAGCGCCACGACCAGGCCCACCGCATTGCGTGGCAAGCTGTCACCGGCAAAGCGCGGTTTGTAGTGGTCTTCAATGGCCTCGGCGATGTCATCGGACAAGCCGTCGTGGCGCGCGTAGTAGCCGCCCATGGTGCCTTGCAGCTCAGGGAACTCGCCCACCATGTCGGTCAGCAAATCGGTCTTGGCCAGGCGCGCGGCGTGCGCTGCCTTGTCTGCCAGCGCCTCGCCACCGAGCTGCTGGCCGATGGCCCGGGCAATGGCGCAGACGCGCGCCATGCGGTCACCCTGGCTGCCGAGCTTGTTGTGGTAGACGACTTTGGACAGCCCTTCGACGCGCGACTCCAGGGTCTTTTTGCGGTCCTGATTAAAGAAGAACTGCGCATCGGCCAAACGCGGGCGCACCACGCGCTCATTGCCATCAATCACCGCGCTGGGGTCGGCGGGGCTGACGTTACTCACGATCAAAAAGCGGTTGCTCAACTTGCCTGCGGCATCCAACAGCGGAAAGTATTTCTGGTTGGCCTTCATGGTCAGAATCAGGCACTCTTGTGGCACTTCCAGAAACTCTTTCTCAAACTGGCACACCAGCACGTTCGGGCGCTCCACCAGCGCAGTTACTTCGTCCAAGAGCGCGTCGTCGTCCACCGGCTGCGCGCCCAGCGCTTGGGCAGCGGCTTGGAGCTGGCGCGCAATGTCGGCGCGGCGGTCTTCAAAGCTGGCAATCACTGCTCCGTCTCGGGCCAGAGTGGCGGCGTAGTCATCAGCATGGGCAATCACCACGGGCGACTTGGCGGCTTCAAAGCGATGGCCTTGCGTGCTGCTGCCCGCTTGCAGGCCGAGCGCAGAAACCGGCACCACGCTGCTGCCGTGCAATGCGACCAACCCGTGGGCCGGGCGCACAAAACTCACAGTGGACCAGCCAGGCAATTCGCAGTCGCGCTCCAGTTGGTAGGTCATGACCTTTGGAATCGGCAGCTTGGCAATAGCCTCTGTGAGCGCTTTTTGCAAACCCTCGGCCAGGCTGGCACCACGCACATTGCTTTCCAAAAACAAGGCTTCGGCTTTGCCGTCCATGGCGCGCTTGAGACTGGGCACAGCTGACGCATCCGCACCCAGGCTTTGGAGCTTTTTCAGCAACGCGGGCGTGGCAGCGCCTGCAGCGTCCAGGCCCACCACAACCGGCATGAGTTTTTGCGACACGGCCTTGTCGGGCGCTTGCGCCGCAACCCCCGTGACGTGCACCGCCAAGCGGCGGGGCGAAGCAAAGTCGGTGACGGCAGCGTTGGCACTCGCCAGGCCTTGGGTCTTGAGACTGTCGGCCAACACGGATGCAAAGGCGTGGCCCAATTTTTTCAGCGCTTTGGGTGGCAGTTCTTCCACCAGGAGTTCAACAAGCAGGTTCTGTGTAGTCATGTTCGGTGTTCCTGCCTTCAGGCCTCGACGGCTTTTTTGGGCATTTGCGCAATCCATTCACGCGGCGCCATGGGGAAGCCCAGGCGCTCGCGGCTCTCGTAGTAGCACTGGGCCACGCCACGCGACAGGTTGCGGATGCGGCCCATGTTGGCGGCGCGCTCGGTCACGCTGATGGCGCCACGCGCATCGAGCAAATTGAAGCTGTGCGCCGCCTTGAGCACTTGCTCGTAAGCGGGCAGCGCCAACGCCACCTCGATCAAATGCTTGGCTTGTTTTTCGTGCGCGGTAAAGGCCGTGAACAAAAAGTCGGTGTCGCTGTGCTCGAAGTTGTAGGTCGATTGCTCTACTTCGTTTTGCTTGTAGACATCCCCATAAAGAATCTTGCCCCCACGCTC
>CAIWRE010000447.1 GCA_903914985.1 uncultured beta proteobacterium
CCACGGTCGGCGCTCCACTAGCGGGAGCCTCTTAGGTGGGGTATCAAGCTTCGCCGCGGAGCCACTTAAGCGCTGCGAAGCCCACCAGTATAAGGGATTCGGGCCTTTTTGCCAACTGTCGGTCAGCAGCGCCGACGCGGCAGGCTCAAGACGCCCGCAACAAATGCAGAGCCATGGCGTGGTAGGCGGGCAAGGAATGGGGGTCGATTCCCAGGTTGCCCGCAATATGGTGCGAGCCATAGCGGGCAATCACCATCTCCGCCAAGGGATCAATATAGATCGCCTGGCCGTGGATACCGCGTGCCATGTAGGCGCCGTGTGCGTTGTGCGAGATCCACCACATGCTGCGGTAGCTCCACCCCGGCAGCGTGTGGTAACCCGCGGGCGCAAATTGGAGTGGGTCCGCACCCTCGCGTATGCCGTCCACCACGGCTTGCGGCACGACCTGGTCGCCGCCCACCCGTCCGCCATTGCGCATCATTTCGCCAAAACGGGCCAGGTCGCGCAGCGTGGTGTTGAGGCCACCGCCTGCAAACTCAGTGCCCGAAGTATCTACCGTGATGTAAGCGTCATGTTCGGCGCCCAGACGGGACCAAATGCGTTTTGAAAGGTTGTCCGTCAGCGACAGACCGGTGATGCGACGGATGATCCAGCCCAGGGTGTCAGTGTTGATGGTTTTGTAGGAAAACTCCGCGCCGTGCACGCCCTGCTTTTTCACGGTTTGCAGAAATTCATAAAAGCTGTCCGGGCCTAGGTATCCCGGTGGCCGTGGAATCAGGCCCCCGGCACGCGCGTGGGACCAGATTTCGGCATTCGGGTCGGTATAGACCTCGCTGTATTGCAGGCCGGTGGTCATGTCCATGACTTGGCGCACCGTGGCGTCGCCAAACGCGCTGTTTGCCAGTTCGGGCAGGTAATGGGCCACTGTGGCAGCCTCGTCCAGCAAACCCTCATAGACCAGGCAAGCGGCGATGGTGCCTACAAAAGACTTGGTGACGGAATAGGCGATGTGTGCGCTATCGGCGTCGAGCGCACCCATATAACGTTCGTACACGATCTGTCCCCGGTGCAGTACCACGATGCCATCCGTGTAGTTGGCTAGCAGCGACTCGGCCCAGCTCATGGGTGCCGCGGCGCCAATCGGCGTGAATTGAACGCCATCCAGGTCTTGGCGCTCGGCGCGAGGCAAGGGGACCACCGGTCCATGGCCTCGTGCAATCAATTTGGTGGGCACGAGTTCGCGGAAATGGCTGTTTGCCCAGCGGCTTTGCGGGAAACGCATCATGCTGCCATCGGCAAAGCGCACTTGCTTGTCGAGCGGCGGCGGCGATCCCACCATCCAAGCCAACGCCCGGGGATCGCTTTCTGCGGCGTTGAGCACCGCGGGAGCAGCAGGAGTCGTATGGGTGGACTGGGTCATGAGAGGCTCTCGGAGCAAATGGTCGGGGGAGGTTGCATGAAAGCATAACGCTTGCTCTGGTCTCCGGAGTCGCGCCGGTTACCATCGAAGCCTATGTTCAGTTACCGACACGCCTTTCACGCGGGCAACCACGCCGACGTCCTCAAGCACACCGTGCTGCTGGCAGTGCTCAAGCACATGGTGCAAAAAGACACGCCATTCACCGTGTTTGACACCCATGGGGGCGCCGGCCTGTACCGGCTCGATGGCGATTACGCCCAAACCAGCGCCGAAGCCGCGCAAGGCTTGCTCAAATTAGTCGCAGCCAAACCCGTCACGCCGCTGGCTCCTGCGATACAGGACTATGTGGATCTGGTCGCCAGCTTCAATTCGGGCGGGCAGTGGAAGGTCTATCCCGGCTCGCCCTTCATCATTCAGCAGCACCTGCGCGGCCGCGACAAACTCAAGCTGTTTGAACTGCACCCGACCGACGCCAAGACCTTGACCGCCAATATTGCGCAGCTTGAAGCCGGGCGCCAGGTAGCCATTGCCATGGAAGACGGGTTTGAAGGCGTGAAGAAATTTTTGCCCCCGCCATCGCGCCGCGCCCTGCTGTTTTGCGACCCGAGCTACGAAATCAAACACGACTACGGCCGCGTGCAAGCCATGGTGGCCGATGCCCTGGTGCGCTTTGCCACCGGCACCTACGCCGTGTGGTATCCGCTGATTCCCCGCCCCGAAGCGCATGACCTGCCGCGCAAACTCAAGACCTTGGCCGTCAAAGCAGGCAAGCCTTGGCTGGAGGCCTCACTCACCGTCAAATCCAGCAAACTGTTGCACGACGACGAAGGCCAAACCATACGCCCCGGCCTGCCCGCCAGCGGCATGTTTTTGATCAACCCACCTTTCACCCTCAAGGCAGCATTGAAAGAAGCTCTGCCCCAGCTCGTCACCCTGCTGGGGCAGGACCAGCACGCCGCCTACACGCTGGAGTCCGGCGGCTAAGGCGTGTGGCTTGGCGCATGTACTGCCAAGCCCAGCTCTTCACAAATCGCCAGCGTGGGGCCGCTCTGGTTCAGGGTATAGAAATGCAGCGACGGCACACCGACAGCCACCAACTGGTGACACAGGTCCGAGACCACCTCTAAGCCGAATGCCTTGATCGACTCCAAATCGTCGCCATAGCTTTGCAGACGCAGACGAATCCAACGCGGAATTTCCGCGCCGCAGACCTGCGAGAAATGCAGCAATTGCGCCGAATTGGTAATAGGCAAGATACCCGGCACCACGGGCAGATTCACCCCCGCAGCGTCCAAGTCGTCGAGCAAGCGAAAGTAGGCGTCGGAGTTGTAAAAGTACTGGGTAATCGCCGCGTCGGCACCGGCCTGCGCCTTGGCAGCGAGTGCATCAATGTCGGCTTGGGGGGAGTGCGCCTGCGGGTGCGTTTCGGGATAGCAGGCCACGGAGATGTGAAAGGCGTCGCCGGTCTCGTCGCGGATGAATTGGACCAGGTCTGAGGCATACAAAAAATCGCCTTGGTGGTAGCCCTCGGGCAGATCGCCGCGCAAGGCCACGAGGCGTTTAACCCCCATCGTTTTCAGCGTGGCGAGCTGAGCGCGCACCGTTTCTCGCGTGGCATTGATGCAGGTGAAGTGCGACGCGGCACTGTGGCCTTCGCCCAAAATTTCGCTGACCGTTTGGAACGTACCCTCTTGGGTGGAGCCTCCGGCGCCAAAAGTTACCGAGCAATAGCTGGGATTCAGACCGTAGAGTTGCTGGCGCACGAGGCGCAGCTTGTCCGCCCCCTGCGCTGTCTTGGGTGGGAAAAATTCCAGACTGACTGGAATTTTGGAGTTGGAAAACATGGCGTTCTCATTTGGAAAGAGCGTTCTCGCCCGAATGACGGGCGCAAATAAAGAATTCGCGGTTGCCATCGCCACCTTCAATGGGCGAGTCAAACCACGCGGTGACCGTAAGGCCTAGCTCTGCGCAGGCATCACGCAAGCGCTGTTCCACGATGGCATACATGTCCGGGTCCTTGACGATGCCGCCCTTGCCCACCTGCCCCGGCTGCAGTTCAAACTGCGGCTTGACCAAAGTCAGCAAGGTGCCCCCTGCCTTCAGCAAAGGCACCACAGCGGGCAGCACCAGCGTTTGGGAGATGAAGGACAAGTCCGCCACCACCAAGTCAAACGCAGGGGCAAAGGGTGAGTTCGTGCTGTCAACGCTCACTGCGCTCTCAACGGCAGAACCCTCCTCCTCGTCGGCGTCAAACATGCCATCGGCACTGATGCTCTCTTGGTAGGCGGCGATCAGGTCGTCGGCCACCAGAGCACGCGCATTGACTTTTTCCACACACAGTACGCGCGGATCCGATCGAAGCTGGGGGTGCAATTGGGCGGTGCCCACGTCCACCCCGACCACCGATGCCGCACCGTGCTGCAACAGGCAATCGGTAAAACCGCCTGTTGACTGGCCCACATCCAAGCAGGCAAAGCCGGTCACATCCAAACCCAGGCGCTTGAGTGCGGCTTCAAGCTTCAAGCCGCCGCGCGACACATAGCGTGCCTCGGCGTCATTGAGCAGCCGCACCGAGGCGTCCTCGGGTACATCGTCGCCGTTTTTTGCCACCCGTTTCCAGGTGTCGCCTTGTTTCCACTCCACCCCGTCAGCAATCAGGCGCTGGGCCTGCGACCGGGTGCTGGCAAGCTGGATGTGAACCAGCAGTTGGTCAATGCGCATTCAGTGGGACATCAATACCGGTAGGTATCCGCTTTGTAGGGACCGGCCTTGCTCACGCCGATGTAGGCGGCTTGCTCGTCCGTCAGTTCGGTCAGCATGGCGCCGACTTTCTTAAGGTGCAAGCGCGCCACTTTTTCGTCCAAATGCTTGGGCAAGACATAGACGTGACCGGCTTTGTATTGCTTGGGCTTGGTGAACAACTCGATTTGCGCAATCGTCTGGTTGGCAAAGCTCGACGACATGACGAAGCTGGGGTGGCCGGTGCCGCA
>CAIWRE010000448.1 GCA_903914985.1 uncultured beta proteobacterium
CAATACCGGTGGGCTGAAGTCCCCGGTCTGCGCACCAGCCTGCGCCTGAACCACGAAGGCGAGCGACGCGTCTTGGAAGACGGCAGCATCAATCTGCCGGCATGGACCACGCTCGATTTCGCGGCGCATTACGACACCCGCATTCAAGGCACACGCGCCGAATGGACGCTGGGTATCGACAACCTGACGGACCAACATTACTGGCGTGAATCACCCAAGCAATTTGGCCACTACTACCTCTACCCCGGCGCTCCTCGTACTGCCCGAATCAGCGTCAGAACCAGCTTCTAAAAGTGGTGCGCAGACTTCGCAAAAAATCTGCGCCTCACTGGAGAATCGCTAAATTTTGACGCTATAATTCAAGGATTGTTCCTCAATAGCTCAGTTGGTAGAGCGCCGGACTGTTAATCCGTAGGTCCCTGGTTCGAGCCCAGGTTGAGGAGCCAAACAAGAAGCCCTTGCATGTGAATGCAAGGGCTTCTTTCATTCTGGCATTGGAGTCACCCGGCAAGGGATTATCAAACCCGATACAGTTCCAGCGCCACCCCGCCTTAACCCCAAGAAAGTTTGTTATGCACTTCCTTAAATCCATCGTTGCGTCACTGTTGCTATTCAGCACATTCGCCTTTGCCGGCGACACCAGTCCACCCAGCCCACGGGACACTGAACTTGAAAAAGCCAAGTCAGCCATCGCCCGCAAAGATTGGGCGGGCGCACAGGCGGTACTAGAGCCCTACACCGTGAACAATCCGCGAAGCGCAGACGGATTTAATCTGCTGGGCTACAGCCTGCGCAATCAAAAGAAATACGACGAGTCGCTCCTTGCCTACAAACAGGCGCTGACCTTGGACCCCAAACACCGGGGCGCCCATGAATACATCGGTATCGCCTATGTTCAGATGGGGCAACTGGACAAAGCCCGGGAACACCTTGCCAGTCTGGACAAGATCTGCACGTTTTCGTGCGAGGAATACCGGGACCTGAAAAAGGCCATTGCAGAAGCCAAGTAATTAGAAAATCACATGACCTTGAGGCCAGGGCACCATTTTGAGGACGCTCAAGCCCATCCACCCAAGAACCCAGCCGACAAATGAACGGACCATTTTTAGCCCCCGACCGGTTTTCCGAAGCCTGCAGCATGTTGCCCCTGGTTTCCATTGATTTTGTGATCACAAGCAAAGAGGGGCAACTGTTGCTTGGACGGAGAAACAATGCGCCTGCTCGCAATTTTTGGTTCACGCCCGGCGGTCGCATTCGCAAGAATGAAGCACTGGGGAGCGCCAAAAATCGAATTGCCCATGATGAATTAGGCTTACCAACTTCAGTGTGGCAGCGCGCGACCTTGATGGGGGCATGGGACCACTTTTACCAAGACAGCGCTTTTAGCGCAGCAGTCTCAACGCACTACGTGAATCTGCCCCACTGGCTAAACATAGACGATGACGAAAAGGGCCTGCTCCAGCTGCCCCAAGGGCCCGATCATCAGCATTCAATGTGGCATTGGTTCGATCCGGCGGACATTGAAATCAATGAGACTGTGCACCCTTACGTCAAAAGCTATGCCCGATGGGTATTCACAAAAATGAATGATTGAAACGTTATGGTCTTGGACTTCTGAAGAATATTGCGGGAGTACAAGTGACAAATAGATTGAATGCCGTTCTGATTATTGGCAGCGCACCGGATTCTGTGCTCGTCAGGACGTGGGACTTATCGCCATTTGCGAGTCGTGTTGCGATTAACAACGCCTGGCAACTTTTTGATGGATGGACTTACTTGATCTATCCGGAAGATTTTCCGCCCAACAAATTACCCGATTTACCCGTTGCAAAACACAAAAAACTGATCACCGCCGAGGAGTATGTCCCACAGCAAAACCATTTCGGTGGATTTGTCTATGCCGGCGGAACCATGGCATTTACAGCCGGGTATTGGGCGCTTGGTGCACTCAAACCGGACTTGATGGCCTACGTCGGATGCGACATGGTTTATTCGAATGAAAAGAACAAGTCCAGTCATTTTTACGGGAACGGTACCGCAGATCCATTAAGGGCCGACCTGACATTGCAGTCCCTGGAGGCCAAGTCCATTCGACTCATGGCACTCGCGCATTCCCAAAATTGTGCAGTGATCAACCTTTCGCAACAACCCGAATCTCGACTAAGGTTTCCGAGAACAGATATTTCAGATTTATCTCTTCACGCGGATCATGCGTCTCTTCTTGACCGGCAAGGCGAGCTACTCAGCGAGCAGCAGGTCTTGAAGGCGTTTGCGGTAGAAAAAGAGTTGGGCTATATGGTGCCGTCCGGGCGCTATTGGGAGCATGAATCCGAGTTTGACAAAAACAAACTGCGTGAGGTCGATGGCCTGTGGACCCAGGCGTTCACTGGATGAGCTTGCCCCGGGTTCGCCAGGCAGGCGTTCCAACCTGGCGCTGCATAGGGGGACTACACCCTCTCCAACACCAGCGCAATCCCCTGCCCCACGCCAATGCACATGGTGCACAGCGCGTAGCGGCCACCGGTGGCGTGCAGGCGGTTGATGGCCGTGGTGGCAAGGCGTGCGCCGGAGGCACCCAGCGGGTGACCCAAGGCAATGGCACCGCCCCAGGCGTTGACGCGGGCGTCGTCGTCTTTCAATCCCAACAAGCGCAGCACCGCCAGACCTTGGGCCGCAAAGGCTTCGTTGAGTTCAATCACATCGATCTGCTCTAGCGTGAGACCCGCCAATGCCAGCACCTTGCGGCTGGCGGGTGCGGGGCCTATGCCCATCACACGTGGCGCAACACCTGCAGTGGCCATGGCCACGACGCGTGCTTTGGGCGTGAGGCCATACTGGGCGACGTCGGCCGCACCCGCCAGCAGCACCGCACAGGCGCCGTCGTTCACGCCGGATGCATTGCCCGCGGTCACGCTGCCGTCGGGCCGCACCACGCCTTTGAGTTTGGCCAGAGCCTCCAGGCTGGTTTCGCGCGGATGCTCGTCGGTGTCGACCACGAGGGCGTCGCCCTTTTTCTGGGGAATGTGCACCGGCACAATTTCTCGGGCCAGGTGGCCGGCTTTTTGTGCAGCCACCGCGCGCAACTGACTGTTCATGGCCATCAAGTCTTGCGCTTCGCGCTCAATCTGGTAATCCACCGCCACGTTTTCTGCGGTCTCGGGCATGGAGTCCACGCCGTACTTTTCTTTCATCAGCTTATTCACAAAGCGCCAGCCGATGGTGGTGTCGTACACCGCATTGGCGCGGCTGAACGCGGTTTCGGCCTTGGGCATGACAAAAGGTGCGCGGCTCATGCTCTCTACGCCACCGGCAATCACTAGTCCCGCTTCGCCCGCCTTGATGGCACGCGCGCCGGTGCCAATGGCATCCAAGCCCGAACCGCACAAGCGGTTGACGGTGGCACCCGACACCTCAATGGGCAGACCCGCCAGGAGTGCACTCATGCGCGCCACGTTACGGTTGTCTTCACCGGCCTGGTTGGCGCAGCCATAAATCACATCCGACACCGCGGTCCAGTCCACTTGGGGGTTGCGTGCCATGAGCGCTTTGATGGGAATAGCGCCCAAATCGTCGGTACGCACCGAACTCAAAGCGCCGCCATAGCGGCCAAAGGGGGTGCGAACGGCGTCGCAGATAAAAGCGTCGGTCATAGTCTCGTCAATGGTGGGTAGGTTTCAGGCTTGCACAGGCAAACCAATAAGCGTTTCAAGCTCCATCATAGACAGACCATCGACCAGGTCGATCAGCTTCAGGCCGTGTGGCGTGCAGGCCAGAGTGGCCAGATCGGAATAGATACGCTTGACACAGGCGATGCCGGTCAGGGGGTAGCTGCACTGGCTGACAACTTTACTTTTGCCGTCTTTGGTGAGCAAGTCCATCATCACCCAGGTTTGTTGGGCCCCGACCGCCAGGTCCATGGCGCCGCCCACTGC
>CAIWRE010000449.1 GCA_903914985.1 uncultured beta proteobacterium
CGAGCGGCATGGCGCTGTTCGATGAGCGGCCGTTTTTTGAAAAAGCACTGACCCACGGCGTGCAGCATGGGCTCATCCACGCCGACAAGTTGGACAGCATTCGCGCCGACGCCCCCAAGGGCATGGTGCAAATCGCACGTTACTTTGGCAGCGAATTTCTGCGCCCCGAGCTGGAAAAAGCCAAAGACCGCCTGATCAACCTGGTGAGTCTGAACCTTCAGCACGAAAGCGGTGGCGATCTTCAAACCGCTGCACAGATGCTGCACGACCACTCCTTTCTGTCACGATCCAAAGGTGGCTCGGACCTGCTCAAAGCGCTCATCGTGATGCCGCAAAACACCCACTTCGGTATGTCAGAGGCGCGCAGCTTTGCCGATGAACACATCCCCTTGCTGGAGCGCTGGAGCCTGAAAAGCTATGCCGACTACCAGTCGGAGTACGCCAAGCGCAAGCAGGTGGCCGACATCGTTGACTCCGCCATTTGGTGTGCCGCGCAATATGACTTAGACATCGACACCCTGCACGAAGAAGGCAAGGACGCCGAGGCCGTGGTGCGCACCACCTTGCTGCTGGGCCTGACGCGGCGCACCGACATGCCCGACTGGCCTACCTTTCACCAGCTCATCCTGGCGCTGCGTAAGAAATACGCGGCCAGCGGCCAGTTGCCCCCACTGTCTATTCCCAAAGGCCTGCCGCTCGAGTGGCATGCGGCAGTGGAAAGGCTAATGCAATCGGTGCTGGCCGATTGGCCCCGCATCATGGACAGCACGGCCACGCCGAAAAAGCTGTTCGACCAAACGCCTGCCTTTCTGGGCCGCTACTTTTGGCTCGACGACGGTCTGGCCGAGGTAGACCACTATGAGCGCAGTGTTTCCGCCACCTGGGCCAAAACCACGGGTGGCCACGAGGACGAGGGCTCACTGCTCACCCTGCTGCTGTGCGTGGCAGCGGGCAGCACCCCAAAAACTCTGCTTTCGGAAAAAGCGGCTTCAACCCTGGTGCGCAAAATTCGCAAATCCGGCCTGGATGGCGAGGCAGCCACCCATTTTGTGAAAACCCATGCCCCGGTGCAGTTTCAGGCGGACTATGTAGACATGTGGCAGTCGTTTCTAGAAGATGCCTTGCACACCTTGCGCAGCGACGCCGATTACGCCTTGCACGACGCGTTGGCCCTGCTGCGGCGGGAGTGCAACGTCAGCACCTGACGCACTTCAAGCCGCGAGGCTTTGAACTTCAACGCAGGTGTTTGAATAGCTTGGCCTTGAAGCGCTCCGGAATGCTGGCGCGGCGCGGACCGGGCACCAGGGTGCCCTCCTCCCACGCCTCTACCGTGCCGGCCTGGTCCACCGCCAGGTAAAAACCGCAGTACCCCGTCAGCGCCATGAGCTTGGAGGCTTGGTTAAACCCCATGGACGCGTTGAACTTGAAACAGGGTTCGCGTGGCTGGGTGACGCGCAGCGTGAGGTTTGCAAATTGCAGCACATCGCCTACCCACACATCGGTCTCCAACAGGCCTTGCAGGGTCAGGTTCTCGCCCAGCGCCCCGGGCAACAGTGTGTCGTCAATGCCGCCCACACCGGCGTCTTGCC
>CAIWRE010000450.1 GCA_903914985.1 uncultured beta proteobacterium
CGCAGCAACTGGGCTTTGCGCCGCCGGGTGTGAACAAATACGACGGCGTATTTGGCATTTGGTACGGCAAAGGCCCGGGCGTGGACCGCTGCTCCGACGTGTTTAAGCACGCCAACATGGCCGGCACCACGCCCTGGGGCGGTGTGATTGCGGTAGCGGGGGACGACCACGTGGCCAAGAGCTCCACGGCAGCGCACCAGAGCGACCACATCTTCAAGGCCTGCGGTACACCCGTCTTTTTCCCGACCAGCGTGCAAGACGTGCTGGACTTGGGTGTACATGCCTTTGCAATGAGTCGCTTCTCGGGTGTGTGGGCGGGCATGAAAACCATTCAAGAAATCGTCGAGTCCAGCGCCTCGGTCGACGTCGATCCCCACAGGGTGCGCATTGCGCTGCCCGCCGACTTTGCCATGCCCCCCGGCGGCGTACATGTGCGCTGGCCCGATGCGGCCTTGGAACAAGAAGCACGTCTGTTTGACACCAAGTGGTATGCGGCGCTGGCCTATATCCGCGCCAACCGTCTGAACTACAACGTAATCCAAGGTCCCAAGGACCGCCTGGGCCTGATGGCCAGCGGCAAGGCCTTTAACGACACCCGCCAGGCGCTCAGCGACTTGGGGCTGGACGACGCCACCTGCCAGCGCGTGGGCATTCGCTTGCACAAGGTCGCTGTGGTCTGGCCGCTGGAAGCGCAGCTCACCCGCGAATTTGCCACCGGCCTGCAAGAAATACTGGTGGTGGAAGAAAAGCGTCAGGTTATTGAATACCAGCTCAAAGAAGAGCTGTACAACTGGCGCGCCGATGTGCGGCCTCGTGTGCTGGGTAAGTTCAATGAGATGGACAGCCAAGACGGCTTTGGCGGTGGCGGTGGTGAGTGGTCCATGCCCAACCCGAGCGCCAACACCCTGTTGCGCGCCAACGCCGACCTGTCGCCCGCATTGATCGCGCGGGCGATTGCCCAGCGCTTGAAGCGCATCGGCGTGGATGCCGATGTAGCGGCGCGCATGGATGCGCACATCGCCATCCTGGACGCCAAGGAGCGTTCCATGACGAGCTTGCAGCTCGGTGCACCTCCCACCGATAGGCAACCGTGGTTTTGCTCCGGCTGCCCGCACAACACCAGCACGCTGGTGCCCGATGGCTCCCGCGCTATGGCGGGCATTGGCTGCCACTTCATGACCATCTGGATGGACCGGGCTACCGTGGGCTTTACCCAAATGGGTGGCGAGGGCGTTCCCTGGGTGGGCCAGCAGCCCTTTGTGCATGACCAGCACATGTTTGCCAACCTGGGCGACGGCACCTATTTCCACAGCGGCCTGCTGGCCGTACGCCAGTCGATTGCGGCAGGCGTCAACATCACTTACAAAATTTTGTACAACGATGCGGTCGCCATGACCGGCGGCCAGCAAGTGGGCGAGCGCCCTGAAGGCCACAGCGTGGTGCAAATTGCACAGAGCATGCGCGCCGAGGGGGCGCAGCGCATCGTCGTGGTGACCGACGAGCCTGAAAAATACGCCGACGTTCGCGACTTGCCGGTGGGCGTGTCGGTGGAGCACCGCGATGCGTTAGACCGAATCCAGCGCGAGTTCCGCACGATTGCAGGCACCACGGTCATCATTTACGACCAAACCTGCGCCACTGAAAAACGCCGCCGCCGCAAGCGCGGCACCTTGGTGGATCCTGCGGTGCGCGTGGTGATCAACGAGCTGGTCTGCGAAGGTTGTGGCGACTGCGGGGTGCAGAGCAACTGCATCAGCGTCGAACCACTGGAGACTAACTTTGGCCGCAAGCGCCAAATCAACCAAAGCACCTGCAACAAAGACATCTCCTGCGTCAAAGGCTTTTGCCCCAGCTTTGTCACTGTGGAAGGCGGCAGCTTGCGGAAAAAAACAGGGGCAGCACCTGCCAGCGGGCAGCAAGCCAAGGCCATTCCTGCGCCACCGATTGCTGATCTGGCGACTGTCCATGACGGCGTGTGGGGTCTGGTGGTGGCAGGTGTCGGCGGTACGGGCGTGATCACCATCGGCCAGCTGCTGGGCGTGGCCGCGCACATGGAAGGAAAGGGCATCGTCACCCAGGACGCAGGTGGCCTGGCCCAAAAAGGCGGCGCCACCTGGAGCCATGTACTGATCGGTCAAACCCAAGACGCGATTCGCACCACCCGCGTAGGCATGGCCTGCGCTGACCTGGTCATCGGCTGCGACCCGATTGTCACGGCGGGCAAAGAAACCTCTATGCGCCTGCGCGCAGGAAGAAGCCATGTCGTCATGAACAGCCACAGCGCGCCCACCGCGGCCTTTGTGAAAAACGCCAACTGGAGCAATCCCGGCGAGGCGTGCATCGCCCACATTGCCGACACCCTGCAAGACCCCAGCGCGCTGGGCTGCGTGGACGCAGAAGGTATTGCCAGCCAGTTACTGGGCGACAGCATCTTTACCAACCCGGTGATGCTGGGGTTTGCCTGGCAAAAGGGGTGGATTCCTTTGCAAGAGGCGTCCATCCTGCGCGCCATGGAACTCAACGCCGTAGCGGTGGACAAAAACAAAGCAGCCTTCCAATGGGGCCGCCGCGCGGCGCACGACCCTGCAGCCGTGGCGCGCGCTCTGCAGCCGGCCCACACCGTGCAATGGGTGCGCGCACCGCAGGAAAGTGCCGCCTCGTTAGACGCCTTTGTACAAGAGCGCGCGGTGTTCTTGATCGGCTACCAAAACGCAGCGTATGCCCGCCACTACACCGACTTCGTTGCGCGTGTGCATAGCACCGAGCAGGGTTTAGGTGGTGCTAAATCCCTGTCCTTGACCTTTGCGGTAGCCCGCTACCTGTTCAAGCTCATGGCCTACAAAGACGAGTACGAAGTCGCCCGATTGCACAGCGCAGCGGTGTTTCGCGACAAGGTTGAGGCCATGTTTGAGGGCGACTACCAAGTGCGTTACCACCTAGCGCCGCCTCTGCTGGCCAAAACGAACGACAAAGGCGAGTTGCAAAAACAAAAGTTCGGCCCGTACATGGCGTGGGCATTCAAACTGCTTGCGCCCCTCAAGGTGCTGCGCGGCACGGGACTCGATCCCTTCGGTCGGACAGAGGAACGTCGCTTAGAGCGTGCGCTACTCGCCAATTACCAGGACAGGCTCAATGCCTATCTTGAAACGATCAGCGCTGACAACCACGGTGACGCGCTCACCTTTGCCAAGCTGCCTGAGCAGATCCGCGGCTTTGGCCATGTTAAAGCGCGCCACATTGCAGCGGTGCGCGCGCAATGGGTGGCGTTGGGCGGAACCTTGTAAGGATTTATGAATCGCAATCTCTGGCTCCTGGCCCTTTGCCAAGGTCTCTTGCTCACCAACAACGTGGCATTCATCGCCATCAACGGCCTGGTGGGGTTGCGGCTGGCGCCTGTAGGCTGGATGGCAACGCTACCCGTGATGGGTTATGTGGTGGGCGCTGCGCTGAGCACACCATTGGTGGCGATGAGCCAAGCGCGCTGGGGGCGCAAGCTTGCCTTTCAGTCGGGCTTGCTTATTGCCCTCCTGTCGGCCTTGTTGGCGGCCTGGGCGATCTTTACCCAGCAGTTCTGGTGGGTGGTGGTGGCCACCGTGGTGGCGGGCTACTACAGCGCCAACGGCCAGCTGTACCGCTTTGCCGCCGCAGAACTCGCGCAGCCTTCGGCGCGCGAAAAGGCGGTGTCATTGGTTCTGGCGGGCGGCTTGTTGGGCGCGATCGTGGGCCCCAATTTGGCGGCGCGTACACGCAGTTTGCTGGACGTACCTTTTGCCGGTGCCTATGTGGCGTTGGCTGGAGTTGCACTGTTGTCCATGGCGCTGATGGCATTTATCACTTTCGCACCCGAGCCGCCCAAACCCGCGGCTGGCAGCGCCTCTCTCAAAGGTCGCAGTGCACTGCAAATGCTGCGCGAGCCGGTGTTTATGGTGGCCTGCATGGCCGCTGCGCTGGGCTATGGGGTGATGAACCTGCTGATGGCGGCCACGCCACTGGCCATGCAGCAGTGTGGCTTGAGCTTTGAGAACACTGCCATCGTGTTGGAGTGGCACGTGATTGGCATGTTTGCGCCAGGTTTTTTTACAGGTCACTTGATTCGTCGCTTTGGCGCCTTGCCGGTGATGGGGGTGGGGGTGCTGCTCAATGCGTTGTGCATCGGTGTGGCGCTCACGGGCCAAGAGTTACACCAGTTCACCGGCGCGCTGTTTTTGCTGGGCGTAGGCTGGAACTTTCTGTTCACGGGCGGCACCAGTCTGTCGCTCACGGCGTATGCCCCCGAAGAAAAAGACCGGGCCCAGGCCGTCATTAATTTTGCGGTTTTTGCGGTGATGGCATTCACCTCGTTTGCCTCGGGGGCCTTGGTAACCACGCAGGGATGGGATTTGCTCAATGCGGGCTCGTTGGTGCCTGTGGTGCTGACCGGCGGCTTGCTGTGGTGGCTGTACCGCAAGCAGCGCATGGCGCCTGTCTGAGCGACTTCACAGTCGCTGCCCCCATGCAAGGTAGGGCGAATGGGCCGCCTTACAATGCTGGGCTAACCCAAGCCCGCCCTGCGGCGGGTGGGCGTGTAGCCTTCGGCGACACATTTCACCTACATTCCGGGAGTTCCACCATGTTCATTTCCTCTGCTTTTGCCCAATCCGCGCCTGCCGCTGCTGCGGGTGGCGACCTGCAATCCACTTTGATGAGCATGCTGCCGCTGGTGCTGATGTTTGTCGTGCTGTATTTCGTCATGATCCGCCCTCAAATGAAGAAGCAGAAAGAGCACAAAGCCATGATCGACGCGTTGGCCAAGGGCGACGAAGTCGTGACGGTGGGCGGCTTGTTGGGCAAGGTCAGCAAAATGGGCGAAAGTCACATCGGTCTGGAAGTGAGCAACGGTGTGGAAGTCCAGGTGCAGCGCAGCGCGGTGGTGCAAGTCTTGCCCAAGGGCTCTCTCAAGTAAACAAGCAGCGTCCCCATGAACCGTTATGCCCTTTGGAAGTATGTAGTCCTGGCGGTCGCCATTCTGGTGGGCGGCTTGTATGCCTTGCCTAACGTGTTTGGCGAGGCGCCTGCTGTTCAGGTCTCGGTGGCCAAAGCAGGCATGACGCTGGATTTGGGCACGGTGACCCGTGTCGAAGAGGCGATCAAGGCAGCCGGCCTGAGTGCCGACGTGGTCAGCCTGGATGGCAACTCCATCAAGGCGCGCTTTGCCAACACCGATGCCCAGCTCAAGGCCAAAGACGCAATCCAAAAAACCCTGAACCCGGACGCTGCTGAGCCAGCATTCGTCGTGGCGCTCAACCTGCTTTCACGCTCGCCCGCATGGCTGAGCGGTCTACATGCTTCGCCCATGTATTTGGGTCTGGATTTGCGCGGTGGTGTGCACTTCATGTTGCAGGTGGACATGCAAGCTGCGCTCAGCAAAAAAGCGGAATCGTTGGCGGGTGACCTGCGCAGCGTGTTCCGTGAAAAAAATGTGCGCCATGGTGGCATCAGCCGCAACGGCCAGACGGTGGAAGTGCGTTTTCGCGATGCCGATGCGGCAGAAGCGGGCAAACGCCTGATCCAAGACCAGTTTCCTGACCTGAGCTCGGTGGTCACACCGCAGAGCGGCGAGTACAAATTGGTTGCCAGCCTGTTGCCGGTGTCCGCGCGCAAGGTGCAAGAGCAGGCGCTTAAGCAAAACATCACCACCTTGCACA
>CAIWRE010000451.1 GCA_903914985.1 uncultured beta proteobacterium
GGCGTGCAATACAGCGTGCGCGAGTTCATCAGCAAATCCGCCCATCAGCTGGGCGTGACCTTGGCCTTTGAGGGCGAGGGAGTCAACGAGGTGGCCAAGGTGGCCGCCATCACCGGCGACAACGCCCCCGCCTTGCAGGTGGGCCAGGTGGTGGTGCGCATTGACCCCCGCTATTTCCGCCCCACCGAAGTGGAAACCCTGCTCGGCGACCCCAGCAAAGCCAAAAAAGAACTTGGCTGGGTGCCGGAAATCACCCTGGACGAGATGGTGCAAGAAATGGTGGCCCACGACCTGAGCAAAGCCAAGCAGCATGCGCTGCTCAAGCAGCATGGCTACAGCGTGGCGGTGGGGGTGGAGCGGTAACGGCTTAAAATCAGTATCTCATCGAGGAACCTGGCATGAAAACGATTAGCAAGCAATTGATCCGTACAAAGCGTGTGGCAGGCGTTTTGGCTTCACTGCGAATCGAACGCCTGGTTCCGAGCCATTTGGTGGTTAAAGGCATGCATGACTGCGTGAGTGGCCAAAAGTCCACTTCCGCTCTGCTTCTAGAAGTTTTGCAGCGTCATGTCGCGTTACGACGGAACTGACCGTTATACGTATCCGGGTACTGATGTCTTAATCAACAAGCCCGGGTTGTTCGATTCCCTTGCGCTTGAGGCTTTTGAGGCTGATGCAACGGCAGTAAGGATGCTGGAGCTTTTGCAAGAACCTCCAACAGGCTCTTTCAATGTCGCACATTTGCGAGAAATTCATCGCCATCTTTTTCAAGACGTTTATGAATGGGCCGGTGAATTTCGCTTAGTCGATATCACCAGGGGAACAAGTCGATTTGCAAACTTCGCGCGTATCGAGGGGTACCTGTCGGAACGCTTTACGCAGCTTAGCAACGAGGGTCTTCTGTGCGGAACCAAGCCGGATCACTTCGTGAGCCGCCTTGCTTTTTACATGGGTGAGATCAATGCGGTTCATCCTTTTCGCGAAGGAAATGGTCGCGTGCAACGAGTTTTTTGCTCCCAACTTGCATTGAACGCGGGGTATTTCATCGATTTGGAAAGCGTTAATCAGGAACAAATGTATGCAGCGATGGCTGCAAGTTTTAATGGTGACGCGTCACTGCTGGTGGCATTGCTTAATGAAATCACCGCGATAGTGGAGCCATGAAAATGAAATTCATTGAACCGTCACAAAGCGTTGAATATGACATTGATGCTTTGATAAACGGTATCAATGCCGATAACGCCCACGACGAGGTGAATTTTGGCGCCCCGGTGGGTAAAGAGGCGCTTTCTATGAGATCAAATCAACTTATGAACCTTAATTCCAAAATCTACGTCGCCGGCCACCGTGGCATGGTGGGTTCGGCCATCGTGCGCCGCTTGAAGGCCGATGGCTACCAGCACATCATCACCCGCACACATGCTGAGCTAGACCTCACGCGGCAAAGCGAAGTCGAGGCTTTCTTAAAGGCCGAAAAGCCCGACTATTTGTTTATTGCGGCGGCCAAGGTGGGCGGCATACATGCCAATAACACCTACCGCGCCGACTTCATCTACCAAAACCTGATGATGGAGGCCAACCTGATTCAGGGTGCCTATGCGGCGGGGCTGCATGATCTGATGTTTTTGGGCTCCAGCTGTATTTACCCGCGCGACTGCCCGCAGCCGATCAAGGAAGAATATTTGCTCACCGGACCGCTGGAGCCGACCAACGAGCCTTACGCTTTGGCCAAGATTGCGGGCATCAAGCTCTGCGAGAGTTTTAACGCCCAGTACGGCACGCGCTACACCAGCGTGATGCCGACCAACCTCTACGGTCCCGGCGACAACTACGACCTGCAAAACAGCCATGTGCTGCCGGCACTGATCCGCAAAGCCCACGAAGCCAAACTGCGCGGCGACGCGGAATATGTGGTGTGGGGCAGCGGCAAGCCGATGCGCGAATTTTTGTATGTGGACGACCTGGCCGATGCCTGCGTGCAACTGATGACGGCGGGTTACCACGGCCCCTTGCTCAACATCGGCACCGGCGTGGACGTCACCATCCGCGAGCTGGCCGAGCAGGTGATGCAGGTGGTGGGCTTTGCCGGCCGCATCGTGTTTGACAGTTCCAAGCCCGACGGCACACCGCGCAAACTGCTGGACGTGTCCGCCGCCGCCGCCCAAGGCTGGCGCGCCAAAGTGGCTTTGACCGACGGCATCAAGCTGGCCTACCAGGACTTTTTGAAAAACTACGCGCAAGCGTGAGGATATGAATATGGAACTGTCTCCATTAGTGCCTGTAATTTTGTCCGGCGGCAGCGGCTCGCGCCTGTGGCCGCTGTCGCGCGCGATGCGGCCGAAACAATTTTTGGGTGTGACCGAAGACGCTACGCTGTTTCAGCTCACGCTGCAGCGTTTGCAGGGCATTACCGACGATGTGATGCGGCCGATTGTGGTGGCCAACAACGACCACCGCTTTTTGGTCGGTGAGCAATGCCGTGAAGCCGGGGTGGAGCCCCACAGCATTGTGTTGGAGCCGGTGGCACGCAACACAGCGCCCGCCATTGCCGCCGCCGCGCTGGCTGCGCAGACGGGTGGTGCGGACCCGGTGCTGCTGGTGTTGCCCTCGGACCATGTGTTTGCCAATGTGCCGGCGTTTCACCATGCCGTGCGCGTGGGCCTGAAAGCGGCGCAGGGCGGGGCGCTGGTGACTTTTGGCATTGTGCCCACGCACCCCGAGACCGGCTATGGCTATGTCAAAGCGAGCCAGGCGCTGGACGCCAATGCCGCCGTGCCCGTGCAGCAGTTTGTCGAAAAGCCCGACCTGGCCACCGCGCAGGCCTACCTCCAAGACGGTAGCTACACCTGGAACAGCGGCATGTTCATGTTCAAGGCCTCGGTGTTTTTGGAGGAACTTGGCAAGAACAACCCCGCCATGCTGCGAGCCTGCCAGGCCGCCTGGACACAAGCGCATAAAGACCTGGAGTTTGTACGCCTGGACAAAGCGGCCTTTGCCAGCAGCCCGTCTGATAGCGTGGACTACGCCGTGATGGAAAAAACCACCAAAGCCGTGGTGGTGCCGCTGGATGCGGGGTGGAACGATGTGGGCGCCTGGTCGGCCGTGTGGCAAGTGCTGCCCCAGGACGCCCAGGGCAACGCCACCCGCGGGGATGTGATGCTGGAAGGCAGCACCAACAGCTATGTGCACGCTGACAGCCGCCTGGTGGCGCTGATTGGCGTGGACGACCTGGTGGTGGTGGAAACCACGGACGCCGTGCTGGTGGCCCACAAAGACAAAGCCCAGGACGTGAAGAAGGTGGTGGACCGCCTGAAAGCCCAGAAGCGCCCCGAGGTGGACCTGCACCGCGAAGTGTTTCGACCCTGGGGCAGCTACGACAGCGTGGACAGCGGGGCGCGCTTTCAGGTTAAGCGCATCACCGTCAAGCCCGGGGCCAAGCTGTCGCTGCA
>CAIWRE010000452.1 GCA_903914985.1 uncultured beta proteobacterium
GACATTGAATTCAGCCCCGAAGACGGCTACCGCAGCGACCCTGACTTTCTGTGCCGGGTGTTGGAGGCAGTCATTGCCGAAGGCGCGACCACCATCAACGTCCCAGACACCGTGGGCTACGGAGTGCCCGAGTTGTATGGCAATTTCATCAAGTCATTGCGCGAACGCATCCCCAATTCAGACAAAGCCATTTGGTCTGTGCACTGCCACAACGACCTGGGCATGGCGGTGGCGAACTCGCTGGCTGGCGTGAAGATTGGAGGTGCACGCCAGGTGGAGTGCACCATCAACGGCCTGGGCGAGCGTGCTGGCAATTGCAGCTTGGAAGAAGTGGTGATGGCTGTCAAAACCCGGCGCGACTACTTCGGCTTGGACCTCGGCATTGACACGCGCCACATTCTGGCGGCGAGTCGCATGGTGAGCCAAACCACGGGCTTCGTCGTGCAGCCTAACAAAGCCGTGGTCGGTGCCAATGCCTTCGCCCACGCCTCGGGCATCCACCAGGACGGCGTACTCAAAGCGCGTGACACCTACGAGATCATGCGCGCCGAAGACGTGGGATGGAGCGCCAACAAGCTGGTGTTGGGCAAACTCAGTGGCCGCAACGCCTTCAAGCAGCGCCTCAATGAGCTGGGCGTGCAGCTCGACAGCGAGGCGGAAATTAACGCGGCGTTTGCCCGCTTTAAAGAACTGGCCGACCGCAAGGCAGAGATTTTTGACGAGGATATTTTGGCGCTGGTCAGCGATGAAAGCGTTTCACAGGGCAAGGAGCAATTTGCCTTTGTGTCCTTGGCCCAGCATAGCGAGACCGGCGAACGACCGCACGCGCGGGTTGTGTTCACGAGCGGCGGGCACGAGATTCGCTCCGAATCAGACGGTAATGGGCCCGTGGACGCCTCGCTCAAAGCGATTGAGGCCCATGTCCAAAGTGGTGCGGAAATGGTCTTGTACTCGGTCAATGCGATCAGTGGTTCGACCGAAAGCCAGGGCGAAGTGACCGTGCGCCTGCAAAACAGCGGCCGTGTGGTGAACGGTACAGGGTCGGATCCGGACATTGTGGTGGCGTCTGCCAAGGCCTACTTGAGTGCCCTCAACAAGCTGCAAAGCAAGGCCGATCGAGTCGCCGCGCAGGGTTGACCGCAGAGTTGCATGGCTTTGCATGATGTTTCTTATGCAAGTGCTTGATTTAAGAGGATTTTTGACTAAACTCAGGCACCTTTTGTGAGAGCCAGAGCTTTGATGGGCTGGCGCTGTGCTTTCCTTGGACTTCAAATTGCATAAAAAACTACTTTCGCTGGTGCTGTTCACCGTGGCCCTCGTTCACGGAACGGGTGCCTTTGCCTTGAATGTTCAAAACGACAACGGAAATCCCGGTCGTGGTAGCCATGGAAAGGCCAAACCTGCGGTCAAACCTGCGGTCAAACCCGTTCCAAAGCGTGTGACCGTTGCGCCCAGGAGTCCTGCAAAGCCTTCCTATGGGGAAGTGGCGGGTCTACATGCGGCGCGCGATACGCTGGCGCTCAAGTCAAGCGTGGCGCTGGTGATTGACCAGGACACCAAAGAAGTACTTTTGCAAAAAAACGAATCGGCGGTGTTGCCGATTGCTTCGATTACCAAGCTGATGACCGGAGTGCTGGTCACAGAAGCCAAGCTGCCGATGGATGAACTGATCACCATCTCACAGGCTGATGTGGACATGGAAAAAGGCAGCCGTTCCCGCCTGAATGTTGGCACGGTGCTCTCGCGGGGTGAGTTATTGCATCTGGCGCTGATGTCCAGCGAAAACCGCGCAGCCCATGCATTGGGTCGCAGCTACCCCGGCGGAATGAGCGTTTTTGTCAGTCTGATGAATGCGAAGGCTACGGCCTTGGGCATGCATTCCACCAATTATGTGGAGCCCACCGGCTTGTCCAGCAAGAATCAATCGAGCGCGACCGATTTGGCAACGTTGGTGAACTACGCCTATGGCAATTCCACCTTGCGTGAGCTGTCCACCTCGCCCGGTTACGATGTCGAGGTGGGTCGGCGCACATTGCGCTTTAACAATACCAACCGCCTGGTCAAGAGCCCGGCATGGGACATTGGCCTACAAAAAACCGGCTATATCTCAGAAGCGGGTCAATGCCTGGTGATGCAAGCCAAAGTGGCCGGTCGCAAGCTGATCATGGTGTTTTTAGATTCGGCGGGCAAGCTCAGCCGCATTGCGGATGCTGAACGGGTTCGCCACTGGGTGGAATCCAACCCCTCCATGCTGAACCGCGGTGCGCCGGTGGCATCTTTGGTCACCGAAACGCGCGCAAGCGCGAACTAAGCTCCTCCCCGGTACCCCAGGGTTTGGGAAATTTGCTGGGCGGTTTCTTTGAGCTTGGGCATCCAAGCGTCGTCCATGCGTCCTGACGGCGACGAGATTGACAAACCAGCCACCAGCTTGGCCTGGTCATCGTAAACCCCCGCTGCCATGCAGCGCACTCCCAGCTCCAGTTCCTCGTTGTCATTGGCCTGACCGGACTGGCGGACCCGCGAAAGTTCACGTTCCAGTCGTGGCAAGTCGGTAATGCTGTTTTTGGTTTGTCCTTGCAAACCGGTGCGTGTGGCATAGGCGCGAATGCGTTGCGGATCGTCGGCAGCCAAAAAAAGCTTGCCCACAGACGTGAGGTGCAGTGGTGCACGACCGCCAATGGCGCGTACCACCTGCATGCCGGAGCGCTCACTGAAGGCTCGCTCGACGTAAATGATTTCGTCGCCTTGGCGCATGCTCAGATTGACGGGCTGCTGCGTTAGTTTGTGCAACTCGCGCATAGGTGCCAATGCCGCGTCACGCACATTCAGGCGCCCTTTGACCAGGTTTCCCAACTCAAGCAGACGCATTCCCAGGCGGTAGCTTCCAGGCTGGGGGCGGTCGGCAAAGCGGCCCAGCACCAGGTCGTTCAAGATGCGGTGTGCCGTTGACGGGTGGAGACCCGCCTTTTCACTGATGTCTTTGAGCGACATAGCCTCTTCGCGTGACGCTAGCACGTCGATCAGGGTAAACATGCGCTCTATCACTTGGACAGAAGGTACGGCGTTGGAGGGAAGGTCAGGTTGGGTCATGGGGCCTTGGGTGTACCAATGTGTGTGTATGCCATTTGCCGTCGACGAGCATCTGGGCAGGTTGGTATTGGTTCTTGTAACGCATTTTTTGGCTTTGTTCTATCCAATAGCCCAAGTATAAAAAAGACAGATCCAATTTCTTGACTTGCTCAATTTGCCACAGCACGTTGTAGGTGCCATAGCTGGCCCGGTCATCGGGGTCGTAAAAGGTGTAGACCGCCGAAATTCCATCACTCAGTACATCCACGATCGAGACCATTTTCAGCTCGCCCCGTGCGCCATCGGCATCGCTTTCGCGGAATTCGACCAAGCGGGAGTTGACACGGCTTTGCAGCAGGAACTGGGTGTACTGGCTTGCGCTGTCATCTTCCATGCCTCCGCCCGCGTGGCGGCTTTGCTGGTAGCGCTGGTACAGCGCATAGTGTTCGGCCGAAAAGCCCAGATCCAGCACGCGCGCCTGGAGTCCCTGGTGCTGTTTCCATGCCCGCCGCTGGCTGCGACTGGGCTGGAACTCGCTGGCGTGTACACGCATCGCGACACAGGCCTGGCAGCCGTCGCAGTGCGGACGGTAGGTAAACATCCCGCTGCGCCTGAAACCTTCTGCCACCAGGTCGGAGTAGGTAGCGTTGTCGATCAAATGGCTGGGCGTGGCCACTTGAGAGCGCGCCATGCGGTCCGGCAGGTAGCTGCAAGCGTAGGGCGCCGTGGAATAAAACTGCAGCGCTTGCAGAGGTAGATCTTTCAGGTGGGTCATTCAGCGCTCAGTCGAAGGCAAAAGCAGGTCCCAATCGGTTGGTGAAAAAATCCATTTCGGAGCAGCGGTTTGGCAAGCTTGGGCTGTTTCAGCAGTGAATTGTGAACGAGGCACCGGCGCCGCGCCCAGCGATGCCAGATGCCCCGTATTCTGCTGGCAATCGATCTGTTCCAAACCGTGGCGCAGGCAAAAGGCCACCAGCGCAGACAGGGCAATTTTGGAGGCATCGGTGCGCTTGCTGAACATGGATTCGCCGAAGACGGCCTTTCCGATCGAAACACAGTACAAGCCCGCCACCAGTTCGCCATCCACCCAGGTCTCTACGCTGTGCGCCAGCCCTAGTGCGTGCAAGTCGCAATAGGCCTGCACTATGGCAGGGACGATCCAGGTGCCGTTTTGGCCCTCTCGCGGTGCTTGGGCACATTGGTGTATCACTACTTCAAAGGCGGTATCCATGCGAATCTCGCTGCCCGGCGTTTGCAGGAACTTGCGCAGTGTTTTTTTCAGCGAACGGTGCAGCTTGAAATCGGCAACCTTGAGCAGCATGCGCGGATCCGGGCTCCACCAGAGTACGGGCTGACCCGGGCTGAACCAGGGAAAAATGCCTTGGGCATAGGCACTTCGAAGGCTGGCTGCATCCAGCGTGCCGCCGGCAGCCAGCAAGCCCGGCGCCCCCGAGTCCTCGCCCAGTGCCTGGTCCACAGGTGGGAACGGGTCGTCGGGCTCGAGCCAAATCAGGGAAGGGGAGGGCATGAAATGCAGTGTAGGGGCACCATGGAAGAAAGAAGTGCTTCGGTCCAGTCTATCGCCATCCGCCAGGCGGTTAGAATACGAGCTGTCGGGGCGTAGCGCAGCCTGGTAGCGCATCTGGTTTGGGACCAGAGGGTCGAAGGTTCGAATCCTTTCGCCCCGACCACATTATTTGCCAAAGCTCTGTCTTTGGCATTTTTGTTTCTATGATGGGCGACCAGACTGTCCGTAGCTCAGTTGGATAGAGCAACAGCCTTCTAAGCTGTAGGTCACAGGTTCGATTCCTGTCGGACAGGCCAAACGCCCAGCCTCACACAATATTCAACTGACGCACCGCCCCCGTGCCGTCCAGCCATTGCCGGGCGGCATTTTCAAGCGCCGTTGGAGACCCGGTGGTCAACAATTCGACCCACGGTTCAGTCTTATCAGCAGTCAAGCCATCGCCGTCGCTCGTCTGCAACAAACTTGCGGTGCGCTGCGCTACCGGCAGACCGGCATCCATCAGCGCGACATCCGTTCCCACCAAGGTGCTCAATACGCTGGCCGCAAACGTGTAGTGGGTGCATCCCAGCACGACGGTGTCCATCTCGCCAGCGCCACTGCCCAAGGGCCCTAGCGCTTGCGTGTAGCGTGCGCACAACTGGTGTATCTGCGCATGGTCTGCGTTCTCGATGGCGGCAGCCAGGCCATCGCAGGCTTGCAGTACGAAGCGCACTTTCGGGTCTTGGGCTTGCAAGAGCGCCGCAAACTTCTCGCTGGCCAGCGTGCTGCGCGTGGCCAGAACGCCCACCACGCCGGTGCGAGTGCGCGCAGCGGCGGGCTTCAGCGCCGGCTCGACGCCCACAATGGGCAGGCTGGGGTAGTCGGCGCGCAAGGTGGAAATGGCCGCTGCCGTTGCGGTATTGCACGCTACGACCAAGGCGCTCACCCGGTGGTTTTGCACCAGATAGCGGCCTATGGCTGCGGAGCGCTCCAGCACATGCTGCACATCGCGCTCGCCATACGGCGCATGCCCCGCGTCCGACACATAGACAAACTGCGCTTGGGGCAGCGTCTGGCGCAGGGCCTTTAAAACGCTCAGGCCGCCGACGCCGCTGTCAAAAACGCCAATGGGCTGCATGGGCGGATCTTGGCGGCGGATTTAGACGGACTTGATACCGATGTTTTTGAACTCACCCGTCGCAATGCGCTTTTGCCACTCGGCCGGGCCGGTGATATGGGCGCTGGTGCCGCCGGAGTCCACCGCCACGGTGACGGGCATGTCCACCACATCAAACTCGTAAATCGCTTCCATACCCAAGTCCGCAAAGCCCACCACCTTGGCGTGTTTGATGGCTTTGCTGACCAGGTAGGCGGCGCCCCCCACGGCCATCAGGTAGGCGCTCTGGTGTTTCTTGATGGCCTCGATCGCCACGGGGCCGCGTTCGGCCTTACCCACCATGGAAATCAAGCCTGTCTTCGCCAGCATCATCTCGGTGAAACCGTCCATGCGGGTCGCCGTGGTGGGGCCTGCGGGGCCGACCACTTCGTCACCCACAGGGTCTACCGGGCCCACGTAGTAAATCACCCGGTTGGTGAAGTCCACGGGCAGCGGTTCACCTTGGGACAGCAAGGTCTGAATGCGCTTGTGCGCAGCGTCGCGTCCGGTGAGCATCTTGCCGTTGAGCAGCAAGGTTTGACCGGGTTTCCAGTTGGCCACTTCTTCTTTGGTGAGGGTGTTGAGGTCCACGCGGGTGCTCTTGACGTAGTCGGGCGCCCAGCTCACGTCGGGCCACAGGTCCAGCGAAGGGGGTGTCAAGTAGGTCGGGCCGCTGCCGTCCAACACAAAGTGCGCATGGCGCGTGGCAGCACAATTGGGAATCATGGCCACGGGTTTGCTGGCCGCGTGGGTGGGGTACATCTTGATTTTGACGTCCAGCACCGTGGTCAGGCCACCCAGACCTTGTGCGCCAATGCCCAGCGCGTTGACCTTTTCAAAAAGCTCCAAGCGCATGTTTTCCAGCGAGGTCAGCACCGCGCCGCTGCTCGATTTGGCCTGCAGCTCGTACATGTCCAGGTCGTCCATCAGGCTTTCCTTGGCCATCAGCACGGCTTTCTCCGCGGTGCCACCAATGCCAATACCCAGCATGCCTGGAGGGCACCAACCAGCGCCCATCGTAGGCACCGTTTTAAGCACCCAGTCAATCACCGAGTCACCAGGGTTGAGCATGATCATCTTGCTCTTGTTTTCCGAGCCGCCGCCTTTGGCCGCAACGGTGACTTCCACCGTGTTGCCCGGAACAATTTCGGTAAAGATGACGGCCGGCGTGTTGTCTTTGGTGTTTTTGCGCAAGAACTCGGGGTCTGCTACCACGCTGGCACGCAAGGTGTTGGCAGGGTCGTTGTAGCCACGACGCACACCTTCGTTGACGGCGTCGTCCAGACTGCCGGTGAATCCACCCCAGCGCACGTCCATGCCGACCTTGAGGAACACATTGACGATGCCGGTGTCCTGGCAAATCGGCCGGTGGCCGATCGCGCTCATCTTGCTGTTGGTCAAAATTTGGGCAATCGCGTCTTTGGCGGCCGGGCTTTGCTCGCGGGCGTAAGCCCGCGCCAGGTGCGCGATGTAGTCGCTGGGGTGGTAGTAGCTGATGTACTGCAGCGCAGCGGCAACCGATTCGATCAGGTCTTCTTGGGCAATGGTGGTCATGGATGGCAGGGCCTTGGGTGGCAGTGGGGAGGCGATAAAGGAAAGAGTTTAACCAAGGCATTGCCCCCGGCGGAGTCAGTGGCATGTAAGTGCTGCCCCCGACCATCGCGCCCAGTTTTATGCATAACCAGGAGACAGCGCTATGAGTTCCCCATCGTCCGCCATCGAATCCGTTTTGGTCGAAAACCGGGTTTTCCATCCCAGCGAGGCTACCGTTAAGGCTGCGCGCGTGTCCGGCATGGACGGCTACAACGCCCTGTGCAAAGCCGCCGAAGACGATTTCGAGGGCTTCTGGGCCAAGCTCGCGCGCGAGAACGTGGTGTGGAACAAACCCTTTACCCGCACTCTGGATGAGAGCAATGCGCCGTTTTACAAGTGGTTTGACGATGGCGAGCTCAACGCCTCCGCCAACTGCCTGGACAAGCACATGGGCACGCCCACCGAAAACAAGACGGCCGTCATTTTTGAAGCAGACGACGGCACCGTCACCAAAACCACCTACCGCGAACTCCTGACCCGCGTCAGCCAGTTTGCCAATGCCCTCAAGGCCGATGGCATCCAAAAAGGCGACCGCGTGCTGATTTACATGCCCATGACCTTGGAGGGCGTCATTGCCATGCAGGCCTGCGCCCGTATTGGTGCCACCCACAGCGTGGTGTTCGGTGGCTTCTCGGCCAAAGCGCTGCAAGAGCGCATTCAAGACGCGGGTGCCGTGGCGGTGATTACGTCCAACTTCCAAATGCGCGGCGGCAAAGAGCTGCCACTGAAGGCCATTGTGGACGAGGGCATTGCCATGGGCGGCTGCGAGTCGATCAAGACGGTCTACGTTTACCAACGCACCGCCACTGCCTGCAATATGGTGGCCGGCCGCGACAAGACCTTTACCCAGGCCATCGAAGGCCAAAGCAGCGTCTGTGCGCCGGTGGCTGTGGGCGCGGAGCACCCCTTGTTCATTCTTTACACCTCGGGCTCCACGGGCAAGCCCAAGGGCGTGCAGCACTCCACGGGTGGCTACCTGCTGTGGGCCAAGCTCACCATGGATTGGACCTTTGACCTGAGGGCCGATGACGTGTTCTGGTGTACGGCCGATATCGGCTGGATCACCGGCCACACCTATGTGGCTTACGGCCCCTTGGCGGCCGGTGCGACCCAGATCATTTTTGAAGGCGTGCCCACTTATCCCAACGCCGGGCGCTTCTGGCAGATGATTGAGCGCCACAAGTGCACGATTTTCTACACCGCA
>CAIWRE010000453.1 GCA_903914985.1 uncultured beta proteobacterium
AGCGGCACATTGCCCGGCGGCACATCGATGTGAAAGACGCCACTCAAAATGAGCTGCATCGGGCTGCCCTTGGCGCCCACGACGGCGTCTATGCCGGCGAGGTCTTTGTCAAACGCCTTTTCCAGCTGAAAGCTCAGCAGCAGCAAAAAGGTGATGGAAGCCAGCCCCAAGCTGAGCAGCACAACGTTCAGTGCCGCGCCCAGAGGCCGGGACCACAAATAGCGCCAGGACAAGGCCATGGTGTTCATGGTGCTGCTCCGGTCGCCGGGCGGGAAAGTTTCAACGCCGTGAAGCCCGGCGCACCGTTACCCGCTCTGCCAAGGGCGCTTGCCACCCGACCGTCGTGGGTGGCGATCACCAGGGTCGCACCCTGCTGGCGGGCGGTTTGCAGGAGCAATTCCACGGCTGCAGTTGCCGCTTCATCGTCCAAACTTGCGGTCGGTTCGTCGGCCAGAATGACTTTGGGCGAGAGCAGCACCGCGCGCGCTAACGCCACGCGCTGGGCCTGCCCGCCGGAAAGCTGCGCGGGTTTGCGATGCGCCAATTCGGCCACACCCAGTGCGTCCAGTGCGTCACGAATGCGCGCGTCGTCCTGGTCTTGCCCTGCGGCCCATTGCGCCATGGCCAGGTTCTGCGCCACGGTCAGTGCTGCGCTGAGGTGGAGTTTCTGCGGCAGGAACCCTATCGTCCTGGCCCGCCACGCATCGGCTGCGGTGCCCGACAGATGGCCCAATGCCTGGCCCGCCACCGACAAGGTGCCAGCGACGGGTTGTACCAAACCAGCCACCAGCGCAAGCCAGGTCGATTTCCCGCAGCCGGAGGGCCCCGTCAACAGCACCACACGGCCTTGCAGCACGTCGATGTCCGGGAAATGCAGCGCTGTGCCTCCCGGGTAGCAGTAGCTGAGTTGCATGCTGTGGATCAATGCCTCGCTCCGGTAGAGCAGGCCGCGCACACACCGCGCACCGCAAAGTCCATGCTGTAGCCTTGGTAGCCCAATGCCTGCAGCGCCACCAAGGCGTTTTGGGCCGCGCGCTCCAAGTCGTCGGCGTTGGCTTGGAGTGCGTCGTTCAAGGGGCTGTCGCGGTGGCAGCTTTGGCATTCAAAGTGCGGAATGGTGTGCACGCTCACTGGCATCGCCTGGAAACGGCGCACGCGATGTGCGTCGACCCGGCACAACAGCAGGCCGACCTGGGTGAGGCGATCCACCACCCGGTACAGCGTCACTTTGTCCAACGCTTGGCATTGGTCTTCAGTCAGTGTGGACAGCAGCTGTGCGTGGGTGTACGTGGTGTCCGGGTGCGCCAGAAACCAGCCCAACACCAAGATGGACGCATGGGTGCGTCGCAGCCCGTGGGCCGTGAGCAATTCGTGGATCGGATCAGGGAGCTGGGGCATTGGGAAGTTCGCTAACGCAATTGAGTTGCAATACAATGTAACGCAAATCTGTTGCATTTGGATGCGCAGCACGTAAATCTGATCCCCCCTTCAAGGATCCAACCGGAATTTCTGCCCATGCTCTTGCTTTCCATTGTTTTGGGTACGGTCCTCGCGGGCATCGGCAGCGTGCTGCTTGCTGCATGGATCAGTCCAAGTGCGTCTAGCCGATTCGCGCCAGACATGCTCAGTTTTGCGGCAGGTGCGTTGCTGTCCACCGCCTGCATGCACTTGCTGCCCGAGGCGCTGTCGTCAGAGGTTGAGCCAAGAATCATTTGTATCGTTCTGCTCGCAGGCTTTGTGCTGTTTTTTGTGCTGGACAACGCTGAGCTGTGGCACCACGGACATGATCACCACCAACACCAGGACACGCACGATCACCACTACCACCACCACGGCGCAGAAGGTCAGAGCGCCAAAGCAGGCGTGTGGGCGGTGCTGGTCGGCGACAGCGTGCACTGCTTTGCGGACGGGCTGCTCATCGCTGCGGCCTTTATGGCGCGCATCGAGCTCGGCGCGCTGGCGTCGCTGGCCGTGTTGGCCCACGAAATTCCCCACCATCTGGGCGATTTGGCGGTGGTGCGCCAAGGGGACACGGTACGGTTTGGCTCCGTTGTCAAAGTCGCGCTGGCCGGCGCCGTCACTGTGTTGGGTGGCGTCGTCGGATACGCCTTGCAGGACGCGCTCTTGCCGCTCGTGCCCTACTTTATGGCCGCCGCCGCCAGTAGCTTCACCTACGTGGCACTGGCGGACCTCGTGCCACAGCTTCAAAAAAATCATGCACCCAGACAAGCCTACCGTCACATAGCCTGGATGCTGCTGGGAATAGCGCTGGTGGCAGCAAGCACTACTTTTGAGGTTGTCTGAGGGTACCTATGAAAAAACTGGATGCCTTGCTAGGCGCCACACTGTTACCACTGCTGCTGGCGGCCTGCGGCAAGTCGGTCGGGGTGGGTGGTTCGTCCACCGATGCCAGCTCGAGTACCGTGGCGGCGAATGCCCTTGCGATAAAGGGTCTGGACCTGGGCCAGCGCCAGGACTTTGAAGACGCGCAACGCGGCCTGATTGCCAAAGCGACGGGCAAAATTATTGCGTCCGACGGCACGGTGCTCAATGACCTGGATGCGTATGGCTTTCTGAGCACCACGGCACCGGATACCGTCAATCCCAGCCTGTGGCGTCATGCGCAGCTCAATGCCACACCGGTCTATACAAGGTAGTGGATGGCGTCTACCAGCTTCGGGGTTTCGACATTGCCAACATCACGCTGATCGAAGGAAAGACCGGGTGGATCGTGGTGGATGCACTCACTTCACGCGAGTCGGCCGCGGCAGCCATGGCGTTTGCGGCGCAGCACCTGGGCAAAAAACAGGTGTCTGCGATGGTTCTGACGCACGCCCATGCCGACCACTTTGGCGGTGCGCTGGGTGTGATCTCGCAGCAAGACGCGGCGCAGCGCAAGGTGCCCATCGTGGCCCCCGCTGGCTTTATGGAAGAGGCCACGAGCGAAAACGTGCTGGTGGGTACCGGCATGGGGCGACGCTCGGTGTACCAGTTTGGTCGCGATTTGCCACGCACTGCGCGTGGCAACGTGGATACCGGCCTTGGTAAAGACGTGGTCTATGGTGCGGTGGGCATCTTGACGCCCACCTGGTTGATCTACCAGGCCAACCAGGCGATGCAACTCGATGGCGTGGACTTCGTATTTCACAACGTGCCCAACGCCGAGTGTCCGGCCGAACTGACCTTCAGCGTGCCCGACAAAAAGCTGTACGACGGCGCAGAAAACCTCTCGCACACCATGCACAACCTGCTGCCCATCCGCGGCGCCAAAGTGCGTGACGCCTTGCGCTGGGCCCATTACATGGAGCAGGCGCTGGACCAAACCCGCCAGGCGGAAGTCTTTATCAGTTCGCACCACTGGCCGATTTGGGGCAATGCGCGTATTCAGGAGTTCATCACCAAGCACCGCGACGTCTACAAATACACCCACGACCAAACCGTGCGGCTGATCAACGCGGGGTACACACCCAATGAGATTGCAGACAAGGTGCAACTGCCCGCCTCGTTGACCAACTACTTCAGCGCCCGCGGCTACTACGGTGATGTGCGCCACAACGTGAAGGCGGTGTACCAGTTCTACATGGGCTTTTACGATGGCAACCCGGCGCATCTCAACCCCTTGCCGCCTACTGAAACGGGCCAGCGCTACCTCGAGTTACTTGGCGGCGCTGACAAAGCCGTGTCAGCAGCCCAAGTCGCCTATGACAAGGGCGACTACCGCTGGGCCGCTGAACTGCTGAACCACGTCGTTATGGGCGATCCGTCCAGCAAGTCCGCCAAGGCGCTGCTGGCGCAGACTTACGAGCAAATGGGCTATGCCGCCGAGGCCTCTACCTGGCGCAACGCTTACCTCACCGGTGCGCAGGAATTGCGCAACGGTCCGCCGGCCAAAGGCGTGGCCAAAGCCTTGGTCATCGACCTGTTGCTGCAAACACC
>CAIWRE010000454.1 GCA_903914985.1 uncultured beta proteobacterium
CGTTATTTGCCAAATACGGCGCTTGATCCATGTTGGTCAAGTGGACCAAGACAGCGCTCGCGTCATTGGATGAAATCGCTGGCTTCATCGCCAAAGACAACCCGACCCGCGCAAACAGCTTTGTACTGGAGTTGCAGGCCGCTGTGACCAAACTTCAGGCCCATCCTGGCATGGGTCGGGCTGGCCGCGTCCCCGGCACCCGCGAACTTGTACTGCACAAGAACTACATCGCCATTTACCGCGTGCGTGGCGGCGATGTTGAAATTTTGAGATTGCATCACGCAGCCCGAAATCTATGACCAACCGGGTCAACCTAGCCGTCTAGAGATATTGGCGAGTTGGTCAGGACCGGAAATCGCTATTCCCGGTCCGTTTGCCCTCTGGTAGCACCCCACCACCAACAATAGAAACCCCCAACTCAACCGAGTTGGGGTTTTTTCTTGTGCACGTTAAGCGTCATAACCATTCGGGTTGTCACGCTGCCATCGCCATGTATCTGCGCACATGTCCGCCAAACTGTGTTTGGCGCGCCAGCCGAGCAACTTTTGTGCAAGACCGCAGTCGGCGCAGTACTGCGCCACATCGCCAGGTCGGCGCGGGGCCAAACGGTAGGGGATGGCTTGTCCACTGGCCCGCTCAAATGCTTTGGTCACTTCCAGCACACTGTGCCCTTGGCCGGTGCCGACATTGACCGTGAAGCTCTCTTCGCCCTCCAGCAAAGCCTTTACCGCGGCTACATGGGCCTGCGCCAAATCCTGGACATGAATGTAATCGCGCACGCCGGTGCCGTCCGGCGTGTCATAGTCAACGCCGTGGACGCTGAGGTACGCCCGTTGGCCGGCAGCCACTTGGGCCACGAAAGGCATCAAGTTGTTGGGCGTCCCCGTGGGGTCTTCGCCGATCAGGCCGCTGGCGTGTGCACCGACCGGGTTGAAGTAGCGCAATACGCCGATCCTCCAGGCCGGGGCCGCCGCTCGCATGGCACTCAGCAGGTCTTCGCACGCCAGTTTTGTCATTCCATAGGGATTGGTGTGGCTGCGGGGGAAGTCTTCGGTGATTGGCGCCGCAGGAGGATCACCGTACACCGTTGCACTGCTGGAAAACACCAGCGTCCGGCAGCTGCTTGTTTCCATCGCGCGCAGTAGCGCTGTCATGCCGCCAATGTTGTTTTCGACATATGACAGGGGATGTGCCACGCTTTCGCCGACGGACTTAAAGCCTGCCATGTGAATGACAGCGCCGAATTTGTGTTGGCGAAGAAGCTCTTGCACAAGCACTACGTCGCTCACATTGCCCCCGTAGCACACCACCGGTTGACCAGTGATGGCCTGCAGCCTTGTCAGAACGCCAGGCTTGCATCTCGAGAAGTTGTCCAGAATTACAGGCAAAAATCCTGCTTCCAGAAGTGCAACATAGGTGTGGCTCCCGATGTACCCGGCGCCCCCGGTGATCAGGATGGGCGCCCGGCTAGGCATGCGCCGCAGCCCTATTCGGTAAAAAAGACGGCGTCCCCGGTGTGCGATTCGATGAATTCATACCGAACTGTATGCTCAAGCGCGTCAGCCAATGCCACGGGCGCGACAAAACCGGTGGTAGCGACGGAGGTATCAAACACCGAGTTGGAACAAAACTTTTTCACTCTGATGGCGCTGATGGAAAACTTCTTGCCGGTCAACGCTGCCAGCACATCCACGCAGCGTCCAAGACCGTATCCCAAGGAAAAAGGGAGCCTGAAGCCGACTTTTTCCGGCTTGCCCAACATGCGGCGCACCGTGCCAACTAGCGTGTTCATGCTACTGTCCGGTTTATCAATGTAGTTGTAGACGTGAACACCGGGTTTGAACGAAACGGTGGCAAATTGCAAAAAAGCAACGACGTTCTCCACGTAGGCCATTGACTTTCGGTTGTTGCCATGCCCGACCATGACAAACCGTCCGGAAGCAATTTGCCGCAGTAAGTTGTAAACATTGCCACGATTGCGTTCGCCGAATACCACGGTCGGGCGCACGATCACCAGCGTGCGCTCCCCCCGGGCTTCTGCCTGCCAGATCCGGTACACCTGTTCCGCTTCGTATTTCGTCCGTCCATAGTCGTTGAACGGAGCTATCTGTCCCGACTCGTCGGTGTTCTCCGGTGCAAAACCATAGACGGCGACCGAGCTGGTAAATACGATGGTCCTAATTTCCTTTTCGCGAGCGACGAGACAAACATTTTTTGCGCCTTCAACGTTCACCTCGTCGTACAGGCTCAGCGGCCGCACATCATCGCGATGCTCCGCAGCCAAATTGATGAGGATGGATGCGTCGGCAAGCGCTGCATCAAGCGCCTCACGCGACCTTACATCCGCAGCAATAATTTGCTTAGGAAAGGTTTGGCTGGGCGCCTTGTCCACGATTTTGAAATCGACGCCTGATTGGGAAAGAAGATTCCCCAAGCGGCTGCCAATAAAGCCTGAACCGCCGATAACATGAATGCACTTATTCATGGTGAATGGCATAGCTGGCTATGAACGAAGGTGAGGGGGTGTGAACCGGCTTGCAATACTGTCGTTTTGCCGTTGAAAATAATATATAGGACGCAAAGTAAACGCCCGCCATCCACAAATTGATGTTTTCGACTTTTCGATATAGCTGCCAGACGGTGAGGGAGGCGACTATTCCGTTACTCGAGCGTGAGTTCTTTACTATTGCGTACCGTGCAAGATCGCCCGGGCAGCGTGCGGCGGGCCCGTGTTCTTGGATGACGCTTGACCATGCGAGAAAGTCCTCGGCCCGGAATTTGGAAGAGACCTCGCCAAAAGAAAAACATGGACACTTCTCGCGATCAAGCATGATGGTGAGGCAACCCAAATACCGAGTCATATGGTGCCAATGCCAGCCGATGCGATTTGGCGTTCTTAGAAGTCTTCCTACTTTGTCGCCGCATTCCGAGATAAACCGGTAATCGGTGTATGACAAGACAATGTTGTTCAGCATCATGTGCCGCGATTGGATTTCCAGCTTTTCAGGCAGCCACAAGTCATCCGCGTCCAAAAATGCCAGATACCTTCCCCTTGCGAGTCCGATCGCCGCATTTCTGGCTGCAATGACACCTTGGTTCCGCGGCAGTTTGACTATCTTTATTCGTTGATCCTGCGCCGCAAATGCTTCAATGATTGCTAGGCCGCCATCCGTGGAACAGTCATCCACCACAATGTGTTCGTAGTTTTTCTCAGTCTGGTTCTGAACGCTTCGGATCATGCGGGGTAGAAATCGCGCCGCATTAAACACGGGGGTAACGATGCTAATCAGGGGTGGCATGGCGTTGGTTTGTGTGGAGGGTGGGTGCACGTTGCACGGAAGGTTTTGTTGACTTAAACGGGGATGAGCTGCTCCCACTGCAGCGTCAGGTCGCGGGGCACCCCGCGGGTCCACTGGCTGGGGGACAGGGTGGGTGCGCCCTGCGCGTCGAGTGCCGCTGCCCACCATGCAAAGGTGCTGTTGCCAATAATTCGAGAGGGCGCATTGCGTAGCAGCTCGAAGTCCAGCAGCCATCCCGCGTTGGCGGTAGTCTGGGAAGTAAGTGCCAGTGATAGCAAGAGGTCTGGCTGCGCCTGCTGAACGATGTCCATGATCGACCTTGCATGGGCAGCGTCGTCCGTCACCACGGTCACAGCGGCGGTCATTGGACGCCGCTGGCGCATGGCCGCCACAGCCGCTAGGTAATAGCGGCCATCGCTCACTTGGTGCGCCGCACTCTTCAGAAAATCTCCGCCACGAATGTGCATGACGCAGTCTGCGTATTCATGCTGTGGCGTGGGAAGATGACTGTGCAACAGGCTTTGCATTTGGGCGCTTACTGCGTCAAATATGAAGGGTGGCCAGTGCCGCTGAAAGTACCCATCCAGCCACAAGGTGCGCGGGTGAATCGCGTTGGTTCTGCGCAGCAGCTGGGACTCAAAGTTGCGGTCATTGACGCCGTAGACCGGCAGCCAGCGGCCTATGCGTGAGCGCATCAGGCTGGCTTGCCATTTGCCTCCGATGCCACTCGGCACGTGGGCATGAAATCCGGTGGGTAGACGCATCAGGTGCTCTACATCAAAGTTGCGTTTCACCTGATAACGGTGCAAGCCATCGGTATTCACCAGCACCGGTTCCGACGCCTCACCGCGCAAGGCGAGCGTTGCCGCAAGTTGGAACAACTGGTTACCGAGGCCGCCGGCCATTCGTGTGTAAATCATGGGAAGGCTCTGTTGGTGGTTTGTGCAGGTAGGCAACCAGATTGGGGGTAAGTGGAAACCAGCGCAGGGCACCCGGGTAGTAGGCGTTGAGGAGGAGTTGTATGGGCGCTTCCAACAGGCATCTCACCGCAAGCGAGAGCACATGGACCAATGCGCGCAAGGGCCCGACGCCGCGCAGTGCCACGGGTTGTGAACCGACCGACAGGACTTGCAGACCCGCGCCCTTGGCCAATTGGCGAACAGCCATCGAGCCCAACGCAGTTACATGGGTGAGATCGCCATGCTGGTTTAAGCGCCCGAATGGCGAGTCTCCGTTGGGAAAGCGCGCCAAAATCCATCCGCCAGGATTTAGTACGCTATGAAGGTCTTTGACCATTTGTTGCAACTGCGAGGGGTTCAGATGTTCAAACACATCAAAGGCCACCACACCGTCGTAGCGGGCTAAACCGCCGTGCGCTGCCAAATCCGCCAGCGACTCCGCCACGGTAAAGCCCGCAAGGCGCGCAGCATCCAGTTGTAGCGCTTCGATCTCTATGCCGTGCACCTCATGCCCTTGGGCGTTTGCCCAACCCATGAATGCGCCATTGCCAAATCCGATTTCCAAGAGCTTCAAGGGAGTGCGCTGTGCCCCCCCTGTTCGGCGGACGCACCGCCGTATTTCCAACTGGTAGTACGCCGCCCAATGGCGCTTGCAGAGGCCAAAGCTGTCCTGGGTCCAGCCTTTAAAGCGGCTGTAGTCGTTCTTGACTTGGGGTGTTTGCGTCATGTCGGTTGGAGTGTTGAGTCTTGGGTGGATGCCTGGTTCAGCCATAGCAGCGCAACAAGCAAGGCAACCCACCAGACGAAGGTGTATGCATAGGCCAGCGCCAAAATTTCAAAACGAGGCAGCAGCGCCCAAGCGGCAATGCCATAGGCGGGCGCGATGCACAGGCCCAAAATGGCTGGCTTGCGGTAATCCGCCTGCGCATAAAAAACACGGAAAAGGTAGGGAACTGCCGCCATCGGACCCACACCGAGCAACATCCACTGCACACAGCTGAGCAGTCGTGTCAGATTGCCGCCCTGCATCGCGGACGATGCCAGCAAAGCGTTCAGCAGGGTCTGACCGCCAATCAAATAAGCCAGCCAAACAGCGAGCCCGAAACCCACCACCCGACCTACCTCGCGATTGGCCATCTGCCCCAACGCTCGATTCCCACCGGTGCGAAGGCTGTCGTGTGCGGTGCGTGCGGCCACTGCATAAGCCCCCAGGCTGACCGCCGTACCCGCTGCCACCACCACGCGCTGCGCGTAAGCCATCACGCTGACGGAACCGCTGTCGAGCAACGCACACAGCGCGGCGTCAATCGGCTGAAACAAGGTGAAAGCCAAGGTGCCCAGGGTGATTGCCATGGCGTGGCGTCGCAGCGGGGTAAGCACCAGCATGGCCAGCATCGCATCCTGCCTCTGGATTGCCACCGTCAAAGAGAGCGAACGGGCCAGCCACCATGCGGTAAACGCCGTGCCCAACACCTGGCCCATTAATAGAAGCCACTCAACATGCAGCAACATGGCCGCTGCGGCCCCTGCCAGCAGTCCGGTGGAGGTGAGCAGTGACGCCATGCCGGTAAGCAGGTAGTGTCCCCGGGCCTGTGCAATACAGGTCAAAAGGCTGATGAGCACCGACACCATGCCAACCAAGGTAAATCCCAGCCAGAAACTCACCAAGGTCCAGTCACGCAACGCCAGTCCATAGACCAGCGCACCCAAAGAGGCCAATGCACCTGCCACCGCGCTATAGCGCCACAACACGCGAAGCGTGCTTTCCTGCACATGCAGTGCTGCTCCGGTGAACCGCGGCGGTAGCAGATACAGCAAAACGCCCGATGTCACCGCAGCCACGGACACGGGCAGACTGGCCGCATAAAACAGCAGATCCAAGGCGCGTGATGCACCAAAGTGCTTCAAGAGCAGGGTGTAGGACAGGAACGAGATTAAGCTCGCCCCCAGCGTCAGGGCCGTCAGGCCAATGCGCGTGCGCATCATGGCGCGGTCGTTTTCAGAAGTGCCATTCGAACCTGTTGCAGTACGGCATCGAGGCTGATGCCCTCAATGCAGGCCTGCGTGCCTTGGGGGCACTGTCCGTTGCGCGTATCGCATTGGGCGCATGGCACCGGACTGCTTAGCAAAGTGCCGTTTGGCCCCCAGGGCCGCCAAAACTGGTGCAGAGTGATCTGCGAAAAGAGGGCTACCACGGGTGTGCCCACCAGGCTTGCCACGTGCATGGGTCCGCTGTCCAGGCACACCAGCAAATGGACAGCCTCCAGTCGTCTGCGCAACTCCAAAGGAGACAGTGCACCGCACAGCGAACTCACCATGACACGCCCACCGAGCATGGTGTTGAGCCGTATTGCCATTTCCTGTTCGTCTGGTGCGCCATAAATCTCAAAACTCGCACCGGTCTCCTGCGCAACCGCAGCCATGAGTTCTGCAAAACGCTGCAGCGGCCATTGTTTTACGGGTTGCTTGGTGAAAGGCGCTACGCCAATCACCAGAGACTGCGTA
>CAIWRE010000455.1 GCA_903914985.1 uncultured beta proteobacterium
AAGTTTGCCCCCAGCCAGCTCGAAATCAACGACCGCGATGGCGATGGCACTTTAGAGGTCATCCTCAAGCACGTGTACATCGAGCGGCGCATGATTCCGCTCAACATCTATTTGCAAGAGGCATTTGACGCCGGTGGTGCCAACGCAGCCGATACCTCGGACACCGCAGCGCGCGCGCGTGACCAGATTGAGCTGGGCGTGGTGGAGTACGGCAACGCGATCAAAGACCTGGTGGCTGCCAACATTTTTCCCGGCGACATGCTCTGGAAAAACTTTGGCATCACCCGCCATGGCAAGGTCGTGTTTTACGACTACGACGAGATCGAATACATCACCGACTGCAACTTCCGCCGCGTGCCCGCGCCGCGCAACGAAGAAGACGAAATGTCCGGCGAAACCTGGTATTCGGTCGGCCCCAAAGACGTGTTCCCAGAAACCTTTGGGCCCTTCCTGCTGGGCAACCCCGCGGTGCGGGGTGTGTTCATGAAACACCACGCCGACCTGCTAGACGCCGCCTTTTGGCAAAGCCACAAAGACCGCATCGCGGCCGGCCATGTGCACGACGTGTTTCCGTACGACCGCGAGAAGCGGTTCCCCCGCGCCTAAGCGCGCCACTTTCACATCATTGCTTTAGGAGGCTTTATGCAAGACCCCATCGTTATTGTCAGTGCCGCCCGCACGCCCATGGGCGCATTTCAGGGCGACTTTTCCGGCCTCGCCGCCCACGACCTGGGTGGTGCTGCCATCAAGGCCGCGATGGAGCGCGCAGCCGTCAAGCCCGAGCAAGTGGACGAAGTGATTTTTGGCAATTGCCTCATGGCCGGCCAGGGCCAGGCCCCCGCGCGTCAGGCGGCTTTTAAGGGCGGCTTGCCCATCAGCGCAGGCGCGGTGACCTTGTCCAAAATGTGTGGCTCGGGCATGCGTGCCGCCATGTTTGCACACGACATGCTGGCCGCAGGCAGCGCCGATGTGCTGGTGGCCGGTGGCATGGAAAGCATGACCAACGCGCCCTACCTGCTGCCCAAAGCACGCGGCGGCTACCGCATTGGGCACGACCGCATTTTTGACCACATGATGCTCGACGGCCTGGAAGACGCCTACGAAGCCGGCCGCTCCATGGGCACCTTTGGCGAAGACTGCGCCGCCAAATACGGCTTTACCCGCGCCCAGCAAGACGCCTTTGCCACCACCAGTGTGCAGCGCGCGCAGGCCGCCACCCAGTCGGGCGCGTTTACCGCCGAGATCACGCCCGTGGCCATCAAAACCCGCGCGGGCGAGAGCGTCATCTCCATTGACGAAGGCCCCGGCAAGGTCAAGCTCGACAAGATTCCTACGCTCAAGGCTGCGTTCAAAAAAGACGGCACCATTACTGCCGCCAGCAGTTCCAGCATCAACGACGGCGCTGCGGCGCTGGTCATGATGCGCGCCTCCACTGCCGCCAAGCTGGGCTGCAAGCCCTTGGCCAAAATCGTCAGCCACGCGGTGCACGCGCAAGAACCCAA
>CAIWRE010000456.1 GCA_903914985.1 uncultured beta proteobacterium
AACCACAGTACCGAGCGGGTGGGCGCAGCGCGCGAGATCATCACCGAGGCGGGCAAAAGCACGCGCTTCATGGCACCACCCAGCCCGGGCTTTCGCTTGTTGCGTGATGCCGTTTTGTCACTCTCGCTGACGCAAGAATTCGTCCGCCCGCTGTACCACTGGCGCACCTCCAGGCCGCACGAGTACACGCACTCCCTGCTCAACAGCACAGACGACGACAACGCACTCTTCACCGCCGGACCGGCGCACGGCGCACCGCCGCAAAACGTGTATTTGGGCGCCAATGATTTCTTGCTCGACCACCTGGGCGGCGGCTTTGATTTGCTGGTGGTCACCGATGCCCCCGCCTTGCCCGCGCCACTGCAAGACACCATCGCGGCGGCGCGCCAGCGTGGCATGCCTTTGCGCGTGACGGCGGTGGGTGCCGCGCAACCGGTGCAAGGCGCTGACCAGCACCTGCCCGACGCCGACGGCCACCTGCGCCAGCGTTATGGCTTGCCCGCCCAGGGCGGTGCTTATTTGCTGCGACCCGACCAGCACATTTGTGCGCGCTGGCTGACGCTGGACGCCCCCCGTTTGCAAGCCGCTTTGAACACCGCCTTACCGCCATGATTGCTGACCCCACCCAACCGATGACAGCCCCACCCAACGCCCTCACCATCGACAGTCTGGAAACCGTGTACGACGCACTGGCCAGCGCCATTGACCAAGCGGGAGCCGACAAAGCCCAGCTGTTTCTCGTCAAGCTGGCCTTGCTCCAAGCCAACGCCTTGGGCGATGCGGCTCTGGTGCAAACGCAGATCGATGCGGCACTGAAAGATCTTTAAACCGCTCAGCGCCGGCCAAAAATCGCGGTGCCGACCCGCACCATCGTGCTGCCTTCTTGCACGGCCGCTTCCAGGTCGGCCGTCATGCCCATGGACAAAGTGTCCAGCGCCAGCCCCTGGGCTTTCAGCTGCGACCACAGCGCATGGGCCTGCGCATGCACGGCGCGGGTTCGTGCAGGATCGTCATCGGGCTCGGGAATCGTCATGATGCCGCGCAACTGCAAATGCGGCAAAACGGCAACCGCATGGGCCAGCGCAAGCGCCTCGCCAGGCAACACGCCGGATTTGTTGGCGCCGCCATCGATGTTGACCTGGATGCACACTTGCAAAGGCGGCCGTCCTGCCGGACGCTGCGCCGACAGCCGTTCGGCAATTTTCAGGCGATCGACCGAATGCACCCAGTCGAAATGCTCGGCCACCAAGCGGGTCTTGTTGCTCTGGATCGGGCCAATGCAATGCCACTCCAAATCCAAATCACGCAAAGCCTGGATTTTCTCCACGCCCTCTTGAATGTAGTTTTCGCCAAAGGCGGTTTGCCCCGCCGCATGGACTTGCCGTACCTCGTCTGCGCCAAAGGTTTTGGACACCGCCAGCAATCGCACAGCCGCCGGACCGCGGCCCGCCGCTTGGCAAGCCGCCTGGATGCGCGCTTGCACGCGCTGGAGATTTTCAGCAAGGACAGACATAATCTTTGCAAGGGTACCAAATCTACAGAGTCACCCCACAACACGCAGCAGGGAGACGCCATGCAGGTCCACGACACCGCCGACAAAGTGGTGCGCCAAGCACTGCGCCTGGGCGCCTCCGACCTGCATCTTTCAGCCGGCTTGTCGCCGATGGCCCGGGTCGATGGCGTGCTCAGCCGCATGGACGCTGATGCCCCCGCCTGGAGCGACGCCGAAGTGCGTCAATTCATGGAGCAGCTCATGGCCCCCCTGCGTTGGACGGCTTTTCAAACGCAACACGAAGACGACTTTGCCTTTGCCCACCCTGAATGGGGTCGCTGGCGCGTGAATGCTTTTGAACAACAGCGCGGCGCGGCCTTGGTGATGCGCTGTATTCCCAGCACGGT
>CAIWRE010000457.1 GCA_903914985.1 uncultured beta proteobacterium
GACACAAACGCGATCAGCAATCCAGTCAACACGACTGCCTTGCGCGGGTCTATCACACGCCAAATGCGCCACATAGGAATTTCCTTTCGTTAACTCAATCCAGAAATAACGGTATACACAGCAGATTTCACGCCGGCCAAAGTGGTCGCCGATCCCTCCGCACCAGGTAGCCAGGTGCGCCAATTCAATGCCAACAACTGTCCAACCACGGCGAGCGCCATGAACACACAAAAGACAAGCGCAAACATCATCCGTTCGCCGTGGAGACGGCTATCTGAGATGAAAGACTTGTCACTTTGTTTTACTTGGGCCATACATACCTCCGTTTTTGGTTTTTTTAGAACCAGGGACGCCAGATCCACACCAGGCTGTGAGCGAAGAAAGCGCCCACAGCCCACAACAGGTAACCCTGTATGTAGTACTGGTGGAACTCTTGGGCTTCTTCGTCTGTCAGCCCTGAGGGGTTAGCTGCATCAGTCATAGTTAGTGCCTCTCTCAAAACGCCTTGCGGCAACTCCCCGCACCCGGATGGGTACGGAACGGACTGCCGCAGCACGGGTGCCTTGGCAGATGGACCCCCGGACGAACCGGAGGATTGGACTGACGGACCATTGCATCTGCGCCGCTGTCATGCATGCGCCGGCACACTGGCCTGCCCGAACAATTCGATAAATCTTTGCGCCTGAACTTGCGCGTCTCCGCGCTCGCGCGCGTCTTTTTCTGCGTGGTCGCGCATGCGCTTCGCCGCAGAAATACGCACCAATACAGGCTGCTGCTCCAGCAGCTCTTCCATGGCGTACTGCGCCTCAGGTTCCCACGGCAACATGCCGTCCTGCACCGCCCTGCTCAAGCTGGCGTCGATCTTGTCCAGATCGGTACCCAGCGGCAAAATATGGAACAGCGCATCAAACAATGCATTGCAAAATTCTTGGATGATGTAAGTGGCGCCGGCATAACCCATAAACGGAGTTCCGGTGTGACGGCGAATAATCGGCAAGGGGAAACTGGCCGGTATAAAGCTGGTCTTCATCATTCCGCCACCACCGCACTCGGCCAGGTAGATGCGCTCGTTGTAACTGCCGTAGAGGACCAAGGGCGTTTTTTCAGTCACCAGCTTTCGGACTTCCGCGTTGTCTGTTTTGGCACCTGCAATGCGTGATATCGCAAAGTTGCATGGCAAGCCCATTTCCTCTTCGAGAAAATGCCGGATACCGCGTGTGTAAGTCTCATTGGCCACCACACCAAAGTTGGCGGTGCCAAAAAAGTCTTGCGTCACCGAGCGCCACAAATCCCAGATCGGCTTGATGGTGCTATGCTTTTCGCGCTCAATAAAGGGCTCGGGGTCCAGGCCCAGCAATTCGCCCAATTTGCGCAAAAACTTGGTGGTGCTGTGCAGCCCGATAGGTGCTTGCAAATAGGGGCGCTCCAGTGCTTCGCACAGCATGCGACCGAACTCGCGGTACATGCAAATGTTCACATCGGCTTCTACCAGGCGCGACACATCGGCCAGGTGACTGCCCAGCGGGAACACCATATTCACTTCAGCACCTATGCCCTGCACCAGTCTGCGAATCTCTGCCAAATCGCTGGGTGAATTGAAGGTGCCATAGCTCGGCCCGATGATGTTGACGCGGGGACGCTCACCCGCTTTGCGCTCGCGCTCGGGAATATGGCGCAGTCCATATTGCTGCCATAACCAGTACATGGCGCGGTTGGCGCATTGCCATTGGTCTTCATCAATGGTGCGCGGCAGAAAACGCTGCAAATTGGTGCCTTCCGGCGTGACGCCTCCACCAATCATTTCGGCGATGGATCCGGTGACCACCACCGCGGGCAAATCAGGATCCAGCGTTGCGTGGGCGCGGCGCATGGCGCCTTCTGTGCCTTCGCGGCCGAGTTGTTCTTCCGCAAGACCGGTGACAACGATAGGCAATTCATGGGGTGGCAATGCGTCGGTGTAATGCAACACAGAGGTCACCGGCAAGTTCTCACATCCAACCGGCCCGTCAATGACCACTTGCAGACCCTTGATGGCCGCAAATACATACACAGCGCCCCAATAGCCGCCGGCCCGGTCGTGGTCGAGCACTAGCATCGTGCACCTCCAGCAGCGGTGTTGTACGCGGCAAGGACCCGTGTCATACCATGGCCTCCGCTTTGCGTTTCTTGGCCTGTTTTTCTAAGAGTCGGCGGGTTTCGGCTTTGAACTCCGGGCGCTCCTGGGGAAGTCCTTGCGCGCTCTCCCAAACGCCTGTGGCGTGGCCGCTGCCTGCATCGCTAAAGAATGCTTTCATTTCTTCGAAGCGCGATTTGTTTCCGATGGCCGCATTGATCACCTGGGCCAAGGACCCTGCGCCTGCCGGCCCCATCAAGGGACGCGCTGAAATCAAATTGGTGAAGTACAAACCGGGAATACTCAGTTCCTTGGCTGCCTGAACCACGGGGGTGGTGCCGATGGCCAGGTCAGGCTTCCATTCGTGCATCGCAGCCAGATCCTGCTCTAAAGAGGCGCGGTATTGCACATGCACGCCGTGCGCTTGGAGCCACTGGCAATCTGATTCGCTCCACGCGGTGCGCGGACAGGCGGTTCCCACGTACCGCAGATCCGCACCGCTTTCCACCAGCAAGCGTGCGACCAACAGCTCAGAACCTTCATAGCCGCTGAGCGTGATGCGTCCTTTGATGGGCATGCGCGCAAGGCCGGCCTTGATGGCAGGCAGCATGATGTTTTTCACCGCGTCAATCCGGACCTGGGGCACGTTGGCGGCGTTGCCAATGGCTTGCAACCAGGCTTCGGTGCCATCGTGGCCAACGGGCGCCGAACCAACGACGGGGCGACCTGCAGCCTCAAACTCCCGGATGCTGGCGGTATAGAAAGGATGAATCGCGCCGACCACTGCACAGTCCAACGCCGCATACAACTCGCGCCACTCGCGCGTCGGAACGACGGGGCCCGCGGCCAAGCCCATGGGCTCCAGCATGCGTCCGATGATCACCGGATCGGCGGGGAACATTTCTCCCAGCAATGCCACTGTGGGCTTGTCAGCGCGCCCGGTGCGCGGTGCTTGCACCGGCCCTGCCAAAATTTCTTCGCGGGCGAACTTGAGCATCGCGCCAGCCAACACATCTTTGGCTTCTGCGTGGGTCGGAACACCAAAGCCTGGCACATCGATGCCAATAATGCGCACGCCGTTGATTTCTTTGGGCAGCAACTGCAAGGGCACGCCACTGGCCGTTGGCACACACAAATTGATAATCACTATGGCGTCGTAGTTGGCGGGGTCCGCCTGCTGGTACACCGATTCGCGGATGTCTTCGAACAACTTTCCGGTCACCAAACTCTCGGAGTTGAACGGCACATAGCCCACGCTGCGCTTGGCGCCATAAAAATGTGACGTAAAGGTCAAGCCGTACACGCAACACGCTGAGCCCGACAAGATGGTTGCCGTGCGGCGCATCCGCAAACCGACGCGCAAGGATCCGAAGGCCGGGCACATGCTTTGCGGCTGGTCATGAGGCCCCGCTGCCGGATCCACCGGATAGTCCTTGGCGTATTGGGCGAGCACCTCCGACTTTCCAGAGGCCTTGGCTGCTGCCAGCATTTTTTCTCCGCCCGCATGGCATCCCATGCCATCGCCTTCGATGGACGTGCCGGCACCCGAGGATGCTGTTGCGCTAACAATGGGGATGGTTTTGCTCATGGTGGACAGCGGCTGGGAGGCGTCAGACTTCGTCGTAGACCACTTCAAGCGTAGGCTTGGTGTTTTCCGTCCGGCCACACATGTCGAACTGGGTTGCAGGCTCCAGCACCACGTCGCGGCCGACGGCAGAAGCGGCAAAAAGGCCCAGCAACTGGTCTTGCGTCAGCGGCTTGGGACGAACGGGCTGCGACTCTGCGACGTTGGCCGCCAGCTCAGCAAACATCGGACCCCAGACGGAGTCGGGCCGGCCGATGATTTCGTAGCTTGCGCTCTTGCGACGGATATCCTCGTTGGCCGGAATGGTCGACAAGACCGGAATGCCCACATGGGTCGCAAACTGCGCCGCTTCCCCGGTGCCATCGTCTCGATTGATCACCATGCCGGCGACGCCCACATTCCCGCCGAGTTTGCGGAAGTACTCCACCGCTGAGCACACGTTGTTGGCAACGTAAAGCGACTGCAAATCGTTGCTGGCCACCACAATTACTTTTTGGCACATGTCGCGGGCAATCGGCAGTCCAAAGCCGCCGCAAACCACGTCGCCCAGGAAGTCGAGCAGCACGTAATCAAAGCCCCACTCGTGGAAGCCGAGTTTTTCCAACAGCTCAAAACCGTGGATGATTCCGCGCCCGCCACAGCCGCGCCCCACTTCGGGGCCGCCGAGCTCCATGGCGTACACACCATCGCGCTTAAAGCAGACATCGCCGATCGACACCGCCTCGCCGGCAAGCTTCTTTTTCGATGAGGTCTCAATGATGGTCGGGCATGCGCGACCACCGAACAAGAGGCTGGTGGTGTCACTTTTGGGGTCACAGCCAATGAGCAAGACTTTCTTGCCCTGCTGCGCCATCATGTAACTCAAATTGGCCAGCGTGAAGCTTTTGCCAATTCCGCCCTTGCCATAGATCGCAATGATTTGGGTTTCTTTGGTGACTTCCGAGGTGCTGACCGGTGCCGGCTCAATGGCTGCCTCGGTGCGCAAAATATCGCGCATGAACTGAACCGGAGCTGATGCGGGAATTGAACTCACACTCATGCTATTTGTCTCCAATCTAGAACCATCTTCAAACAGTCAGAGTCACCAAACGCGGTGCGGTAAGCCAGATCGGCCTGGGTCGCTTCCTCGTGGTGGGTAACCAAGCCATCGAGCGACAAGCGGCCTTGGCCCGCCAGCGCGATCACCGCAGCCAAATCGGGCGGCGACCATTGCGCTGCGATACGGATGCGCGCCTCACGCATGAAGGCGGGCGGGAACACAAAAGACAGGGGGGCCTCATAAAAGCCGGCCAACACCACTTCACCGCCCGGCGCCAACCGGCTGATGAGTTCATCCAGCATGGAGGCGGCTCCGCTCACATCACAAATGCATTTGTAATTGCGCTTGTTGTCGGTGGCTGGATCGATCACCTCATAGCCCACAGCGCCACCACGCCGTGCAGGATTGGTATCCCATACGACAGGCGAACCACCCGCCAGCACCGCCAGACGGGCAATCATGCGACCCAGGACTCCGTGACCCACAATCAGGTCCGGCTGGCGCAGACCCGGCGCGCTGTGCGCGTGGTACGCCGTGGCAGCCAACGCAAACAAGACGCCGCGTTCAGCCAACGACTCTTCGATGGGAAGGGCGCGTGCCCCAGGCACAATCAACCGCGATGCCGAACCACCAAAAAGGTTGCGGGCATCTTGAAAGCATTGGGAGCCAGGCACATACACCCGGGCACCCACGCTCGTCGACGCATTCTCACCGGCAGCTACGACGCGACCGACGGTTTCATAGCCGGGCACCAAGGGGTAACCCATTCCCGGAAAAGCGGGCATGGTTCCTTCCCACAGCATACGTTCGGTACCGGTGCTGATACCACTGAATTCAACCTTGACCAGCACGTCCTCCGGCCCCATGACAGGGAGCGTCAAAGAGCCCAAATTCAGCGATTTGGGCTCTTGGAAAACGATGGCGTTAGCTTGCATATGTGTATGATTACATTGACATTGATCAATGTACAGAATTATTTACATTTATTTTGTCAAAGTCGGGAAAACCCTTACATTTGCGACCAATCAGGATTTGCGTCTGCAAGGGCATGTGGTTGGGCACGACTTCCAAGTGGCCAAAGCCCGCCTCGGCCATCATGGCCATCAGCTCGCCTGGGGTACGCAGGCGCCCCGCACCCATGGCCAGCAAGTAGAAGTGGAAATACGCGTCACCTTGCGGCGCATCACCCGGCTCTTGCGCCATCGGTTCAGACAAGAGCAGAGTTCCGCCGGGGGGCAATGCTTGATAGATGGCGGCCAAGAGAGTGCGCACGTCAGCATCCGGATGGTCGTGGGCCACGCGGATCAGCGTGACCAGGTCAGCACCCCGGGGCAGCGGGTCTTCCAGAAAGCTTCCCGGGCGGGCCTGCGCACGCTGGCCTAAGCCCTGACGTGCGAAGTTGGCCTGTGCCAGGGCGGCCACCTCCGGCAAGTCAAACAAGCGAAGCTGAAGGTGCGTGGCATGCGAACTCAAACGCGACAGAAAAGTGCCCTGGCCACCACCCACATCGAGGACACAGCGATGATCGTCAAAGCGGTAGCTCGCCAGTATTTCGTCCACCACAAAGGGCTGTGAGGCTGACATCAGATTGGAGTAGCGTTCGTATTTCTCGGCTTGCGCCTGAGCCACCTGAGCCGCTTGCACAGACTTCGCTTCCGCGTCCAAGCTGTAGGGCCAGTAGTGCGCCATGGCGCCCGGCTCGACAGGCCCTTGCAACATGGCCACCGGGTCTTGCATGTCCTGGTAGAGCACAGCATGGTGCTCTACCATGGCGCGAATTCCCGCGTGACCCGCAACCGGCCCACCCAAGGGACCCAGCCCGTAACGGCCCTCGCTGCGCAAATTGAGCAAGCCCAGCGCCAATGCCGACTGCAGCAAGCGCTGCAGGCCTGCCGGGGGCAACTTGGTCCATTGCGCCAATTCATCCAGGCTGCGGGGCCGCTCAGCCACCGTCTCCAAAATACGCAGTCGAACGCAGGCCAGCAGCACCTGGGAATACACAAAGCCCGCCATCAGGTCAAACACCTGGCGAGCACGGCGGCGCGTGACCCACCGCGTCAGAGGATTGGCAACACTCCAGCGGTACAGCGCCGCACTGGTCATGCAGCGGTCCACCAGAGCGGCGATCCGGTCGGCAAGCGGGGATTTGCGTTGGTGGGCCGGCGTTTGCGCAGCCAAGTCCAGTGTTCTCATGTGCGGGTTTCTTTCAAAAAGCCAGCTGACGAAGGCGTTGGTTCTGTCTAGGCTTTTGCGGCTTGCTTGGCGGCCTGCCGGTAGGCGTTGCACGCAGCGCGCGGTACCAGACGCTCAGACTCCTGCCATACCAGCGCTCGCATGCTTTGCGCCGTGGGACCCTCAGGGATGGAGTCCGCTGCTGCTTGGATGAGTGACTCGAAATGCTCTATGGCGCCGGAAAGTCCCAAATTTGCAATCGCATTGGGGCGGGCATGTTGGGCATCCTGCCCAACCGGTTTACCCAGCAAATCGGCTTGGCCCATGACGTCGCGAATATCGTCTGCGACCTGGTAGGCCTCACCCAGGCAGTCGCCCAACGCCTGCCACTGCGCAGGATCGGCGCCCGCGCTCAATGCACCCGCGCGCGTGGCGGCGACGAACAAAGCGCCGGTCTTGGCACGCTGGTACTGCATCAGGGAAACCCGCGACTCCGACTCCCAGGCCTGGCCTGCCACGATGCCGCCAGGCATCCCCACGCCCGCCGCAATGATTTGCAACAGCGCCGGCAAGCGCATCGGCGACTTGCCTGCGGCCGCTGCCAACGTTTGGAAGGCCAGGACGATGAGCGCGTCGCCGGCCAACACGGCCAAAGGCTGCCCAAAGGCCCAATGCACCGAGGAGCGGCCACGGCGGGTGGGCGCATCGTCAAAGCAGGGCAAATCATCGTGTACCAGCGATGCGCAGTGCAGCAGCTCAATAGCCACTGCTGCGGCTTCGCTGAGCGCCGGATCGTCTTGCCCGCACGCCTGGGCTACGGCCAGACACAGCTGCGGGCGTATGCGGGCACCCCCCGGAAACACGGCGTGGCGCACTGCCGCCGCCAGCTTGGGCGGGCAATTGGCATCCTCGGCAGCGGCCAGGGCCAGGGCCAAAGATTGCTCGATACGGGTATTTGCCTTCATTGTCGTGTCTCCGTTGGGTTGACCGGGCCGCCTTGCAAGTGACAATTTGACTTGTCACTACTTGATGTAAATCAATATAGACACAAAGAATGGACTTGTCAACGCGGATTCATTGAAAGCGCAGAGATTTATTTCCATGGCAAGCACGGCGACGCCAAGGCACTTCCCGCAGGAATCGCCCGGAAAACGACTGACGGGCTATGGAAGAGGCTGAAGAATCAGCTCGGCAAGCTGGCGGGCGGATTCTTCGTGGGCGAGGTGGCCGAGCCCCGCTAACTTCACCACCCCGGGCATGGGCTGGCGCTGCAAAGCCCTGGCGGCCCGCAGTGACACAGAGGGGGGGACAATCAAGTCGCCCTCTCCCACCACCAGTGCCAAGGGGGTTCGCAATTGGGGCAGGCGCGCCCGGAATCGATGTAAATCCCAGTGCGCCATCATGGACAGTGCGCCCGCACTGTGCGAAGGGTTGGTAATCAACTGGCGGTAAAGAGCGCGGCCTTCTTCATCCAATCGGGAGCCCGTGCCGTCCAGCAGTCGCTGCAGCACTTGCGGTTGGGCTGCGCGCCAGGAAAACAACTCCGGAACCAACGGCGCTTTGGTCAGCAACTTGGCCAGAGGCGAAAAAAACTGCCCGGCGAGTCCATCCAGGGGCAGCAGGGCGCCATTGACAGAAACAAGGCGCTCGGGCTCCAGATGACTGTCCAGAGACAGCATGCAGGCCACGGCCGCTCCGGCCGAGTGGCCGACCACCGTGTGCGGCACGATGCCCATTTGCGTGAGCAACTGCGCCACACCGGCGGCCATGCCGGGTAACGAAAACAGGCTCGCAAATTCGTGCTGTGCGGGCATGGCGCTGAAGGCGTGTCCTGGAAAATCAAGCGCCAGCACACTGCAGCGGTCGGTTAACAAGGGGAGAACATCCCGCCACGAATGGGTCGACGCCCCCGTGCCGTGCAAGAGCACGATGGTCGGCGCTTGCGGGTCACGGTGCGGGGCGTATTGCACATGCCAGCGAAGGCGGGGCGTTTGAACAAAACGGGAGTAGACACGCAGCGGCCATCGGGCACCGTCTTGTTCCCAGTTCAGGCCCTGACGCATGCCCATCCTGTGTGCCGCCTCAGGTGCGGCCCGCCATGGCCCGAACCGTCTGGTTGAGCACCTGGGCACCCGCGTAGGGGAGTGCCAGGTAGTGCGCGCCCATGGTCGACGCCAGCGCTTGGGCGCTTGGCTGGGGCTGGGGTGATGTATCCACCAGCAGGGCACTGACACCGTCCATGCGCAATTGCGCTGCCGCAGCGAGCGCATCTGCAGCGGCAGGCCCGCGACCGGGCTTGGCGTCGCGGGCGATATTGGCCTTGCCGTCGGTCAAAAACACAAGCACCGGTGTTTCACCTTTGCGCCGGATCTGTCCGGCAAGAGCGGCGGCCGCGTCAATCGCAGAAGCCAGCGGCGTTCCCCCGCCACCGGGCAGCCCTGCCAGGCTGCGTTTTGCACGGGCAAGCGACCGGGTCGGTGGTAGCAACATTTCGGCACTGCTTCCCCGGAAGGCCAGCACCGCCACGCTGTCGCGGCGCACATAGCAATCGGCCAACAGTAACTCGACAGCGCCCTTGGCCTCGGCCAAACGGTTGAGCGCCGCAGAGCCCGAGGCATCGACCACAAACACGGTGGTGGTTTGACCCAGCTGGCGAAAGCGGGTGACATGAAAATCTTCTTTGTGGACAACGATACGCGGTGCTTTTTCCGGCGCGAGTGCACGCTTGCGAAGTTGCTGCCAGGGCGCGGCCGCACGCAAGGTCTCAAGTACGTTGATGCGCTGGCCCGCACGGGGCTCGCCTTTGCGCGCACCTACCGGGCGGCCGCGCAGGGCATTTTTCTGCTGAGCGCCAGCCGAGCCGGAACTCGGCGACTGCGAACGCTGTGCCGCACCGGACTTCAGGCGCGCGAGCAAGCCAGCCGGTATCGCTGCTTGTGTGGCCTGCAGTACCAGCTCGGCCAGATCCTGCGGGCCGGGTAAGTCGGTTTCCGGGTCCGGCGTGTCTTGGTTCTGCTCCGGGGGTTCCGGGGAATTTTGTGCGGAATCCTGGTCCGGCGCTTGCTCTTGCTGATCTTGTTGTTCTGGCGGCTGTTGCTGATCGGGTTCGATTTCTTGTTCTGCCGGCGTGTCGGGCAGGCGCGTGGCGCGGGGGGCCAGCACCAGCCGGGCAGCCACGGCCACATGTTCCTCCTCCACCGTTTCGCAGCCGGCCAGTGCCGCGGCAGCCCGCGCGACACGCGCGGCAAAAAGGCAGGGTCTGGCCGAATCAATCCCGAGCGCCATTGCGGCGGCGCACAGCGCCTGCAGGGACTCGTCCGGCACTTGCACCTGGCCGAGTCGCTGGCGGGCGGCCTGCACTTCATCGGCACTCCACAGAGGGCCCTCCTCGTCGTCACCCGGGTTCTGTAACACCCACCGGAACGCAAGACGCTCGGCCAAAGCTGCTGGCACCTGCTCATCATCGCTGGCACCTTCATCCAGTGCCACAAGGCCCACACGGGTGCGCACCCGGCTGTCCAGACCCTCACGCTGCAGAGACACGTGTCCGGTATCGAGCACGCTGCCAAAACGCGCTGCAGCATTGGCACCCATACGCTCGGCCATGGCCAATAGCAGCACGCCACCATCAGCCTGCGCCAGCAATCCTTGCAGGGCCACAGGACGACCCGCTTGCAAAGTTGCACCCAAATCCAGCCCCCCCAGAAGAGCGGTATCACCCGTGTTCAGCGGCACCCGGCGCACCGGTGTTTTCGGCGGCAAAAGATCGCGCAACAAGGTCAACCAATCATCGCGTGCACTGCAGGCAGGTCCACGCAGCACCACGCCGCCCAGGCCCGCCGGGTCTACTGCGAACAGGGCTGCAATCGTGGCGGCGTCGCCGTGCATCGCAAGAGTGGATTAAGGAGCCGCCAGCTCGGCCAGCGCCCGTTCGACGCGGGTCGAGGAGCCTGAGTCGTCCAGCGGATTGCGCCGCAGCCGATGGCGCAGCGCCGACGGCGCGACGCGCTGCAGATGCGTGCGGCCCACCGTCTTGTCGCCCTGCAAGGCTGCCAAGGCGCGGGCAGCGCGCACCAGCGTCAGGTCGCCGCGCAAGCCATCAATGCCCAAGGCAATGCACAGCTGCGCGGCAAAGTCGCGGGAACTGTCAGGGACTTGCAACTTTGCCAAACGCTTTCGTCCCGCCACGATGCGCTTGCGTACCGCGTCATCCTCTTTTTCCCAATGGACGGTGAACGCCTGCGGGTCCTGCTCAAAAGCATCGCGGCGCTTGACCACTTCCACACGCTCTTGCAAGGTATTGGGCGTTTTGACCTCGACCGACAAGCCAAAGCGATCGATCAATTGGGGCCGCAACTCGCCTTCTTCGGGGTTGCCGCTGCCAATCAGCACAAAGCGCGCGGGGTGACGCACACTCAGGCCTTCCCTCTCCACCACGTTTTCGCCCGAGGCTGCCACGTCAATCAACAAATCGACCAAGTGGTCTTCTAACAAATTGACCTCATCAATGTACAAATAGCCCCGGTTGGCACGCGCCAGCAGGCCGGGCTCGAACGCCTTCACCCCTTGCGACAGCGCACGCTCCAAGTCCAACGCGCCGACCACCCGGTCTTCTGTGGCACCCAGCGGCAGATCGACGACCGGCACGCCCACCAATTGGCTGGGCCGCGTTTTCCCGCCCGCTGCGGCAAGGCAATCGGTGCAGCGGGCGTCCTGCGGGTCGCAACCATAAGGGCAAGCGGTGACCACACGCATCTTGGGGAGCAAGGCCGCCAAGGCCCGCACAGCGGTCGATTTTCCGGTGCCGCGATCGCCAAACACCATCACGCCGCCTATCGTCGGGTCAATGGCCGTGAGCACGATGGCCAATTTCATGTCGTCCTGACCGACGATGGCGGAAAAAGGAAAAGTCAAAGCCATGGATGGATGCACAAAAGGTTAATCAATGGGTACGCTCCAACGCCCGAACCCCCGCTTTCGAATGGGACAACAGCATCGGCAAGAACCGCATACTAACCAATTCACGCCAAACGGAAAATTTTTGTTCCATTTAACTGACACTTTGGCGTGTCAGTTGGGGCGTGAGCAAACGGGGCTGGCGGCGACTCTAAGACCCCGCCACCTTCATCCGGTTCACCAGAATCGAGCCCACGGTTTTGGCGCCATAGTTGTAGGCGTCGGCGCCTACGGCTTCGATGCCGCGCAGCATGTCTTTCATATTGCCCGCGATGGTGATTTCGTGCACCGGGTAGGCGATCTGCCCGTTTTCAACCCAGAAGCCACTGGCGCCGCGCGAATAGTCACCGGTGACGTAGTTCACGCCCTGGCCCATCAGCTCGGTGACCAACAGGCCGTTGCCGAGTTTGCGGATCATGGCGTCCAGGTCGTCGTTGGCGCGCGTCAGGCGTGAGCGCAGCACCAGGTTGTGCGAACCGCCTGCATTGCCGGTGGTTTGCATGCCCAGCTTGCGCGCGGTGTAGCTGCTCAAAAAGTAGCCTTGCAAGCGCCCGGCTTCCACCACCTGGCGGGCCTGCACACGCACGCCTTCTTCGTCAAAGGGCGAGCTGCCCTTGCCGCCCGGCACAAAGGGGTCTTCAAACAAGTCCAAATGCTTGGCCAGCACCGGTTTGCCCAGGGAGTTGAGCAAAAACGAACTCTTGCGGTACAGCGCACCGCCGCTCACGGCCTGCACCAGTGCACCCAACAGGCCTGCGGCCATGGGCGACTCAAACAAGACGGGGCATTCGGTCGTCGCAATCTTGCGGGACTTGAGGCGGCTCAGGGCACGCTCGGCCGCATAACGGCCTACTTGCTCGGGGGACGCCAAATCGGACGCCTTGCGCATGGAGCTGTACCAGCCGTCGCGCTGCATGTCTTTGCCCTTGCCTGCAATGGGCGAGACCGACAGCGAATGGCGCGAGCTGGCATAGCCACCGCGAAAGCCGTTGGTGTGCGCCGTAAAGAAGTGCGATTGCTGCGCCGAGACGGCTGCGCCTTCGCTGTTGGTAATGCGCTTGTCCACCGACAAGGCAGCCGCTTCGCAGCGCATGGCCATCGTGGCCGCGTCTGCACTGCTGAGCGCCCAGGGGTGAAACAGGTCGAGGTCACGCTCGCGCTCGCCCACGGGGCAGATGTCTGCGACCGCTGGCAAGCTGGCAAAGGGGTCTTCGGCGGTAAAGCGTGCAATGTCGTAGGCCGCGCGCACGGTTTGGGCGATGGCGGCATCCGAAAAATCAGAGGTGCTGGCGTTGCCGCGGCGCTTGCCCAGGTAGACCGTCACCCCAAGCGATTTGTCGCGGTTGCGTTCCACATTTTCGAGTTCGCCGTTGCGTACCGAAACGCTCAGGCCGCAGCCTTCAGACACTTCCGCCGCGGCGTCGGTGGCGCCGAGTTTCTTGGCGGCTTTGAGGCTGGCGTCCACGCGGGATTCAAAAAACGCGCGGCTGTAAGCGAATCCGGGAAGGGGCTGGGCAGCGGGAGCTTGGGGGGAATTTTTCGGTTTTTTCATGCGAAGGCTATGATACTTGGCTATGTCAAGAAAATTAAAAAAGGGTTACTTCGTCAAAGGCCAGTTTGTGGCTGAAGGCAGTGCCCTGGATCTGGAATACAAGCGCGAGCTCAAAGGCACGGACGAGGCCACGCGCACCGACCTCAAGCGTGAAAGCACCGAAATTCAAAAACTCGGCGAAGACTTGCTCACCCTGCGCACCGAACTCTTGACCCGCTTGCAACTCCCCGAAAAATTGGTGGAAGCGATTGCCGAGTCCAAGCGCATCACCAACTTTGAAGGCAAGCGCCGCCAGATGCAGTTCATCGGCAAACTCATGCGCAAGCTGGAGCCCGAGCAGCACGAGGCCATTCGCGTGGCGCTGGTGGAGCAGCACACGCCCTCGGCCTTAGAAACCCAAACCCTGCACCAAGCAGAAATGTGGCGCGACCGCCTGGTGACCGATGACGATGCGCTGGGCCAATGGATCAACCTGAGCCCTTCCACCGACAGCCAGCAACTCCGCGCCCTGGTACGCCAGGCGCGCAAGGACGCCGTGCCCGAACGCCCGGGCGAAGCGCAGCGCCACGGCCGCGCCTACCGCGACATTTTTCAGCTGGTGCGTGCCCAGCTCATGGGTGAAAACAATGTGGACGACGAGGAGCTGCCGCCCACCAACCCCGGAGCCGATGCATGAGCAACAGCCCTCCCCCCGAGTCCGTCAAGATAGGCATCGTGTCGATCAGCGACCGCGCCAGCAGCGGCGTCTACCAGGACCTGGGCCTGCCCGCTTTGCAAGACTGGCTGCGCAGTGCATTGATCAACCCCATCACCTTTGAAGCGCGGCTGATTCCCGACGAGCAAAGCGGCATCAGTGCCGCATTAATCGAACTGGTGGACGCCGGATGCAGCCTGGTGCTGACC
>CAIWRE010000458.1 GCA_903914985.1 uncultured beta proteobacterium
ATGGGTTTGGAGCGCGAGGCCACGCCGCCGGCCTGCCAGATCCAGCTGATCAGCACAATGCCTTTTTCCTGGAGCAAACGGGTCAGTTCTGCACCCACTGGCTTGGTTTTCCAGCTGTAGGCCTGTGCATAAGAAGTGACAAGTCCGGGCATCAGACCGATATTTACCTCAGGAATCTCACCGCCAGCGTAGGACAAGGGGATCAGTGCCATGTCCAACGCACCCTTGCGCATCGACGAAAACTGGGCATTGGTCTTCATCAGCGACGAACCGGGGTAAATCTCGAACTTCAAGGCACCTTTGGTGCGCTTTTCCACTTCGGCGGCGAATTTACGGACCAACCGGTCGCGAAAGTCGCCTTCGGTCAATGTGCCACCGGGAAACTGGTGGGAAATTTTGAGCGTGGCAGTTTGGGCCATCGCGGCAGAGAAAGGCATGGACGCCAATGTCATGGCACCGGCGGCTTGCAGCAGATTGCGTCTTTTCATGGAATGAACTCCTCAGGTCTGTCAAACAAAAAATCACAACCGGAACCACTGCATGGGCACGGATGCGGAGGGAAAAGACGCTCTGCGGCATCCTTCGTGTATGCGCTGATTGTATTTTACGTATTTTTACACGATATTAGTGAATTCCCTTAGTGAGATCGGGGAATACGGGTGGCTATACTTAGCCCATGAAAATTTCTGACTTGTTGCGTGAAAAAATCGAGGAACAAATCGCTACCGGGGACCTGCCTCCGGGAAGCACGCTGGACGAGGCGGCACTGGTGGAAGCCCACGGTGTGTCCCGAACCCCCGTTCGCGAAGCACTGATTCAACTGGCCGCGGAAGGGCTGATCGAGATGCGGCCCCGCCATGGTGCCGTCGTGACCAGCATTGGACCGGGCCGCCTGATTGAAATGTTCGAGGTGATGGCCGAACTGGAATCCATGTGCGGTCGGCTCGCCGCGCGGCGCATGAGCGTGGGCGAGCACAAGCTGCTGATAAAGGCCCACGAAGACTGCGAAAAAGCGCGTGCAGCCCAGGACCCCGACGCCTATTTCTATGCCAATGAGCAGTTTCACGCCGCCATTTACGCCGGCAGCCACAACCAGTTCTTGAGTGAGCAGGCCCAGCAGCTGCACCGCCGCCTGCGCCCTTACCGGCGTTTACAGCTTCGGGTCCGCGACCGCATGGGAAGCTCTTACACCGAGCATGCCGCCATCGTCCAGGCCATTACCAGCGGTGACCCGCAGGCCGCGTCGGCCGCACTGCACGGCCACATCGTGGTGCAGGGGGAGCGTTTTGGTGATCTGCTGGCTTCGTTAGGTGATTTGACCGCATCTGCTGCTTAAAGCAGCGATCCTCGGTCTACGAGACGATTTCGCGCATCCACGGGGGTAACTCCACCGCCTTTTGGCTCGGAAAATCCACCCACACAATGGTGGCGCCCCCGGCGGCGCTGACGACTCCCGGTTGGTCTGTGCGCTCCATGGTGCCCCAGGTATCAAACGTGGTGCGGGCCGGATCGCTGACATAGATCTTGACGCGCACGTCACCCGGGTATTCCAGTTGTTTGTAGAAGTTGCAAAAAGCGTTCAAGATCACCGGCCCCTGGCCCTTGGGGTCCGGATTGGCGCCGATGTTGCGCATCCATTCGATACGCGCAGTTTCCAGGTAACGGAAGTACACCGTGTTGTTGACATGGCCCATGGCGTCCATGTCGCCCCAGCGAATGGACAGGTCCATCTCAAACACCAGCTTTTTGTTGTCGGGGATCAGAATGCGCATGGGTGTGCTCAGTCGAGCTTGTCTTCCATCCGCTGGGCAGAATGCTTGTCAGCCTCCAGCACAGCGTGCGCGGTGCGGCCTTGGCGGTAGTTGCTCCACCAGCCAAACCCGATCACGCCCACCGTGAGCAGCATGGCCAGGTAGGGTGTTCCGTGGATGGCATGGGGCATATAGGGCAGTACCGCCGGGTCGGAATCAATCATCTCGCCTGCCGTCCAAGCGATCAGCGCGGCACCGATGTACACCACCACGGGGAAACGGTCCATGATTTTCATGATCATGGTACTGCCCACCACGATCAAGGGGATGGACAGCGCCAGGCCGGTAATCAGCAGCGTCCAGTCTCCCTTGGCCACGCCCGCAATCGCCAAAGTGTTGTCCAGGCTCATCACCACGTCGGCAATCAGAATGGTCTTGATCGCGCCCTTCAGGTCGGAGTGAGAGTGGTGTTCCGTTCCTTCTTCATCTTCCTCCACCAGCAGTTGCAGGGCGATCCAGACCAGCAGCAAGCCACCAATGCACTGCAGAAACGGAATTTTCAGAATTTGCACCGCAACCACGGTCAACAAAACGCGCAAAACAATGGCTCCACCGCTGCCCCACAGAATTGCTTGTTTCTGGTGCTGCTCTGGAAGGTTGCGAGCGGCCAAGGCAATCACCACGGCGTTGTCGCCTGACAGCACAATGTTGACCAGCATGATCTGGGCCAAAGCCGCGATAAAAGAAGTATTGAGTAAGTCCACAGTAACTTGATGTTTCAGCGCCGGCCCCGTACCAGCGACTCGGTAGTGGCCTTGATTTTACGGGTGCCGCAGTCAACCATGAACCGACCCGCCCCTTAAAATCACCCTTTCGCTCTTGCAGCGCCGCTTCTCTGGAAATCCCCGCTTTGTCCTTCGCCTCCGAAACCCGCCGCCGCCGCACCTTTGCCATCATTTCCCACCCGGACGCAGGCAAAACCACGCTCACAGAAAAGCTCTTGCTGTTCTCCGG
>CAIWRE010000459.1 GCA_903914985.1 uncultured beta proteobacterium
CGCGCCGGCCTTGTTTTCCAAGATGAAACTCTTGGCATATTCGCCGGTCTGAATGTCTTTCAGGCACTGGCGCATTGCGTCTTTGGTCGCTGCGGTCACGATGCGGGGACCGGTGACGTATTCGCCGTATTCCGCATTGTTGGAGATGGAGTAGTTCATGTTGGCGATGCCGCCTTCATAAATCATGTCCACAATCAACTTGAGCTCGTGCAAGCATTCAAAGTAGGCCATCTCAGGTGCGTACCCGGCTTCCACCAGGGTTTCGAAACCGGCTTTGATCAGCTCGACCGTGCCACCACACAACACCGCTTGCTCGCCGAACAAGTCGGTTTCGGTTTCTTCGCGGAAGTTGGTCTCAATGATGCCGGCTTTGCCGCCGCCATTGGCCATGGCGTAGCTCAAAGCCAGGTCACGGGTGCGGCCAGATTTATCTTGGTGCACCGCGATCAGGTGGGGCACGCCGCCGCCTTGGGCATAGGTACCACGCACAGTGTGGCCGGGGGCCTTGGGCGCCACCATCCAAACGTCCAGGTCAGCACGAGGCGTAACCAGACCGTAGTGCACGTTGAAGCCGTGGGCAAACACCAGGGACGCGCCCTGTTTGATGTTGGGTTCCACGTCATGGCTGTACACCGCGCCGATTTGCTCGTCGGGCAACAAAATCATGACAACGTCTGCGCTGCGCACAGCGTCAGCGACTTCCGCCACTTTCAAGCCGGCTTTTTCAACCTTGGGCCAGGAAGCGCCACCTTTGCGCAGACCGACGACGACATTGACACCGCTGTCGTTCAGGTTTTGCGCATGGGCGTGGCCTTGGCTGCCGTAGCCGATGATGGCGACGGTTTTTCCCTTGATCAGGCTCAGGTCGCAATCTTTGTCGTAATAAACTTTCATTTTCTTCTCCGAATAAATTAGGGCCGGTGGCGCCTGGTTGCAAAACACTTGCTCTACTCCGGGCAAAACGAAGCCGTTTCACCCTCACTGTCCGAACGCGCAGAGCATGCTGATTAAGCGCGCGTCCGAAAAACCTGTCGGGGCCGTTACACCCTCAAAATACGTTCGCCGCGCCCGATACCACTCGATCCAGTACGCACAGTTTCCAAAATCGCGCCCGCCTCAATCGCCTGCAGGAAAGCGTCGTTCTTGGACTGATCACCGGTCAATTCAATGGTGTAACTCTTGTCGGTGACGTCAATGATGCGCCCCCGGAAAATATCGGCCATGCGCTTCATTTCTTCGCGCTCTTTGCCGACCGCACGCACTTTGACCATCATCAGCTCACGCTCGATGTAGGCGCCTTCGGTCAAGTCCACCACTTTGACCACTTCGATCAAACGGTTCAGGTGCTTGGTGATTTGTTCAATCACGTCGTCCGAGCCGGTGGTTTGAATTGTCATGCGCGACAGACTGGCGTCCTCGGTGGGTGCCACGGTAAGCGATTCGATGTTGTAACCCCGGGCCGAAAAAAGACCCACAACCCGCGACAAGGCACCGGGTTCGTTTTCCAGCAAAACTGCAATGATGTGTTTCATACGCGTAGATTCCTTCTTTCGCCGTGCTAAAGGTCTTCTGCGCCCAGCAGCATTTCAGTGATGCCCTTGCCCGCCTGGACCATGGGGAACACGTTCTCGGTCGGGTCGGTACGGAAATCCATGAAGACGGTGCGGTCCTTCAATCGACGGGCTTCACGCAGTGCGGGCTCCACGTCCTCGGGGCGCTCAATCAACATACCCACGTGACCATAGGCCTCGGCGAGCTTCACGAAGTTGGGAAGCGCGTCCATATAGCTGTGGCTGTAACGCCCTTCGTAGTCAATCTCTTGCCACTGGCGCACCATTCCGAGGTAGCGGTTGTTCAATGCGCAGATCTTGATCGGCGTGTTGTACTGCAGGCAGGTGGACAGTTCTTGAATGCACATCTGTACCGAGCCTTCGCCGGTGATGCAAAACACTTCGCTGTCCGGCTTGGCCAGTTTGATACCCATGGCGTAGGGAATGCCCACACCCATGGTGCCCAAACCACCGGAGTTGATCCAGCGGCGGGGTTCGTCAAACTTGTAGTACTGGGCCGCCCACATTTGGTGCTGACCCACGTCGGAGGTGATGTAGGTGTCGGCGTCCTTGGTCATATTCCACAAGGTCTCAACCACGTATTGCGGCTTGATCACATCGCCCTTGCCCAGGCTGTATTTCATACAGTCGCGACTGCGCCAGCCCTCAATCGTGTCCCACCAGGCGCCCAGCGCATGGCTATCAGGACGCACCGAGCTTTCCTTGATCATGGCGATCAGCTCGATCAGCACTTCTTTGACGTCGCCGACGATCGGGATATCAACCTTCACCCGCTTGGAAATGCTGGACGGATCAATGTCGATATGAATGATTTTTCGCTCGTTTTGGGCGAAATGTTTGGGGTTACCAATGACGCGGTCGTCAAAACGGGCACCCACCGCCAGCAGCACATCGCAATGCTGCATCGCGTTGTTGGCCTCCACCGTGCCGTGCATGCCCAGCATGCCCAGGAACTTGCGGTCACTTGCCGGGTAGGCACCCAGACCCATCAGGGTGTTGGTGCAGGGATAGCCCAGCATGTCCACCAGAGTGCGCAATTCGGTAGATGCGTTGCTCAGCAGCACACCACCGCCCGTATAAATATAGGGGCGTTTGGCCGTCAGCAACAGTTGCAGAGCCTTGCGAATCTGCCCACCGTGGCCTTTGCGGACCGGGTTGTAAGAGCGCATCTCCACCTTGGCGGGGTAGCCGTGGTACGGAACTTTTTTGAAGGACACGTCCTTCGGGATATCCACCACCACCGGGCCAGGACGACCGCTGCGCGCAATGTGGAATGCCTTTTTCATGGTTTCCGCCAGGTCGCGCGCGTCCTTGACCAGGAAGTTGTGCTTCACGATGGGGCGGGTAATGCCCACGGTATCGCATTCCTGGAACGCGTCCAGGCCAATCGCATGTGTAGGCACCTGCCCGGTGATGATCACCATGGGGATGCTGTCCATGTATGCGGTCGCGATGCCTGTGATGGCATTGGTCACACCGGGGCCCGAAGTCACCAGTGCCACGCCCACGTCACCCGTGGCACGGGCATAACCGTCGGCCGCATGAACCGCCGCCTGTTCGTGGCGCACCAGCACGTGCTGAATCGTGTTTTGTTTGAAGAACGCGTCGTAAATATGCAGGACGGCGCCTCCGGGGTAACCCCAGATGTATTTGACCTCTTCGGCCTGCAATGCTTTGACCAGAATCTCTGCGCCGCGCAGTTCGTTGTTGGCGGCCGTGTCGGAAACGGCCGCAGAAGCCATTTCGGCTTTGGATAATTCCATGATGAACCTTTGTGAATTTCTCTAACGA
>CAIWRE010000460.1 GCA_903914985.1 uncultured beta proteobacterium
ATAGTTGCCCAGCGCAAAGTCACAGCTGTTCATGTGCACACGGCAAAAGGTGTAGCCGTGGCCGAGGGCAGGGTCGAAGTAGGCCTGCAGCACCTCCGCCTGGCGCGCGGGGCTCAGCCGTTGCCAGGTGACGGCGGCGGCTTCGGTGAACGCACCGCCAAAACCTTCCAGGGTCTGGAAGGTTTTGGCCGGGTTAAGGTAGAGGCTGGCGGGCGGCGCTTCAGCGCCTGTTGCCAGCGGGTACAAGTTGCTCTTGCTAAAGGGTGCCGGCGCCTGCTGACCAGTAATCCACGCCTCAAGCACGGTCACTTAGACCAATAGATTTCATCGACATAAATCGACTCCGTGCCGTTGGTGACATTGGTGGCGTGGACGTCTGCCAAGACGAATGGATTCAGAACGCTCACCAATTTCGCCGCGTCACTGGACGCCGTGACCGATGGGTTGGCGCTGAGGATTGCCGACACCGGTATGGCCACCGTATGCCATTGCCCGTCGCGTGCAAAGCCATAGCTTCCACCACCGGTCGTGGTGCCCACATTGATGAACAAGTCCTTGATGCTTCCAATCGTGGACTGGAACCCGATTTTCAAGGTGCCTGAATAGGTCGATTTGATGCTGAAATTCAAATAGCCGGTGCTGACAAACGCACTCAGGTCTGGCGACACACCGGTGGGGGATACAAAAACGCCCCAGCCCCAGGGCTTGGTGGTCGAAGGCACAATAGTGGCGAAATTCGCCCCGTACGCTGCGCCTGCGGCGTTGGTGGTACCCGCCCATCCTGCGCTGCCGTTTTCCCATCCATACCAATTGAAGGCGGCAAGCTTGCTTTCACCAGTGACTACTGCATCGGCAAAAACGGAGTATCGATTTGCCGTGATCTGTGTGCTGTCAAGTCGTGGTGAGTAGACCGCCGGTGTAGAGGAATCTGCCGGGGGGGATGTAGACCAAATGCTGCTGGAATACAGATCTTGCACCACCAAACGGGCCTTTCTGGAGACATCAAAGAAGCCCCATTTGTCATCGTTAAATTTCCAGGGTTCGTCAAACGCCGCGAATGGCACCATTTGCTTCGGCCCTGCCGCACGGCCTGCCCGCACCTCAGACATCCACGCCATCAATTTGTCGTAGTACATTTTTTGATTCACAGGACTGGCGCGGTCGTACTCGCCGTCCGAGACTTCAGCTTTCCAGCCTGTCTCACCCACAATAATCGGCATCTGGCTCAGGCCCACCGAGTTCAAATGCGTGCGCACATCCGTGAAGTCGTCACGCACCTGCTGCACGGCCGCATTCATCATGGCTTCGGCACGTTGCGCTTCCGCAATATTCCACTGTTTCCACTCCCAACGGGGGGTGTGCAAGGTATCGAGCAAGGGGTAGGAATGCATCGATACAAAGTCGATTTCATCCAAGACCGGCTTGGGGTCGAGTTCGCCGGTGTACTGGGCAAAAAAGGCCCAGTTGTCGTCGGTGGTCACCGGCTGGTTGATGGCAGGGCGCACCTGCTTGATATAGGACGCCAAAACGACCGGTGTAAGTTTGTGTTGACTCCAACTGACCGCGGTTTCATTGCCCACGCTGACCGCCACGACGAGCGAGGGATAGCGATTGGCCAGATCGATGCCGCGCGCAATTTCCGCAGCTTCTCCGCCGTAACTGACCGACACGCCCAGCATGACCTTGATGTCCAAACCCGGATTGGCAGTGAGCAGACGCAACACACGCTTTGCCACTTCGTCGGAGCTGTCAAACAGGCGAATCAACTTGAAACCACCTTGCGAAAGCAGGGTCAAGTCTTCAAGCACATGGGCATCGGTGACTGTTTCAGTG
>CAIWRE010000461.1 GCA_903914985.1 uncultured beta proteobacterium
CCGGGGGACTGAGGAACGTCGCTGAGCGCGGTTTCCAGCTGTGGCGGCAGCGCTGCGCTGCCTTGCAAAAGAGTAGCCGCGTGGCGGCTGATTTGCGCTGCGCCCAGTTCTTGCGTGGCAACTGCAAGCCAGGCCAGCACCACGTCCACATCGCCCATGGCACGGTGGCGCGCCAGCGTTTGCAAACCGTGGCGCTGCAGAATGGCGTCCAGGCCATGGCCTTTGTGCTGCGCATACAGCTTGCGCGACAGGCGCACGGTACACAGGGTTTTGACCTTGAGGGCGTGACCCAGACGCTCCAAGGCCTGGTGCACAAAGCCGTGGTCAAAACGCACGTTGTGGGCCACAAACACTGCGCCGTCCAGAATCTCCAGCAGCGGACGGACGACGTCTTCAAAAAACGGCGCATCCTGCACCATGGCGTCGGTGATGCCCGTCAGGCTTTGGATAAAGGGCGCAATGCGCACACCGGGGTTGACCAGGGTGCTCCACCGCGCCACCTCCACGCCGTTCTCAATCCGCACCGCAGCGATTTCGGTGATGTTGTCGCGCTGCGCATTACCCCCCGTGGTCTCCAGGTCGACCACCACATAGCAGGGCAAAAGGGCAGGAAAGAGCGGACTCAGCAAAACATCAAGGCCAGCCAAGCCGGGTCGTCAAAAAGATTGATCGCGCCGTAAATGCCGAAGCGGTAGGACCACCCCTGCAGCAAGAGCACTCGCGTCGGCCAGTCAGACGCAATAAACAACTCCAACGCCAGAACCGGCGGCGGCTTAGGGCGCGCAAGCGGCATCAAATATCAAAAGCGTGGAAACCAAAAGCGCCTGTGCGCCGGTCGGCAAAAAAGCGCTCCAGCGTGCCTTTGACGGTGTGAAACGCGATCTCGTCCCAGGGGATGTCGGCCTCGTCAAAAAGTTGCGCTACCTGGGTTTCGGTGCCGGGGTTGAAGGAGTCGCTCAACAGACTCGCCTGGTAAAACAAATGCACCTGCCCCACGCGCGCCACGTTGACCATGGAAAACAAGGGCCCGATGACAAACTCGGCGCCTGCCTCCTCCACCGTTTCACGCGAAGCGCCTTCGGCTGTGGTTTCACCCATTTCCATAAAGCCGGCGGGCAGCGTCCATTTGCCAAAGCGCGGCTCGATATTGCGTTTGCACAACAAGACCTTGTTGCCCCATACCGGAATGGTGCCCACTACGTTGAGCGGGTTGACGTAATGCACCGTGTTGCAGGCCGGGCAGACTGCGCGCACCTTGGTGTCGCCATCGTCAGGCAGGCGGTTCACGACGGCCGTGCCACAGGCCTTGCAGTGCTTGATGGGGCCGCCGTAGAGTGTCAATCCAGGGCTCCTTAAGCCGCAACCACGGCCACGCGGATGCCCGAGAGCCCGGCCACCTCGCCGTGCATCACGTCCCCGGCAACAACCGCACCCACGCCCGCGGGTGTGCCGGTGAAGATCAAATCGCCTGCCTTGAGTTCCCAGGCGTTGGAGAGCTGCTCAATCGTTTCGGCAATGCTCCAGATCAAGTGTTCAATCGTGCTGCTTTGGCGGCTTGAGCCATTCACGCTGAGGGTGATGGAGGCCTGTTCGATGGCGGGTGCCTGTCCGGCGGGGGTGATGGGCCCGATGGGGGCAGAGTGGTCAAAGCCTTTGGCAATGCTCCAGGGTCGACCTTGTTTTTTCATGTCGTTTTGCAGGTCGCGCCGTGTCATGTCCAGGCCTACGGCGTAGCCAAAAATGTGCTTATGGGCATCTGCGGCTGCAATGTGTCGACCGCCGGTGCCAATCGCTACCACCAGCTCAATTTCGTGGTGCAGATTGGCGGTGAGCGTGGGGTAGGGCATTTGCGCCGTGGTACCGGGCGCTGCGTACAGCAAGGCGTCGGCTGGTTTCATAAAAAAGAAGGGTGCCTCGCGCCCTGTGCCGCCCATTTCTTTGGCGTGCTCCTCGTAATTGCGGCCCACGCAATAAATGCGGTGCACCGGGAATTCGGTGTTTTGATTGACAACGGGCACGCTCACGGGTGCGGAGGGGGCGAAGGTGTAATTCATGGGATTTGTTCCGGACAAGGTGCTTTGAGCTTAGGCGGACTGTGTAACCAAGTCAAAGTGCTCGACCACGGGAGGTGCCGCAAAGAACGGCCCCACGATGGCGCGCCACGCGGGA
>CAIWRE010000462.1 GCA_903914985.1 uncultured beta proteobacterium
GACCTCTCGACCATCGAATACATCGTTGACCAAAGCGTGCTGGGTGCCCGGCTGAGCTACCGGCGCATGTTTGGCGAATATGCGCTGTACCTGAACACCAAAGTGGTGGCCTTGGTCTGCAACAACCAGCTTTTTTTGAAGCCAACGGACGCCGCGCGAGCGCTGTTGGGCGCGCCCATCGAAGCGCCACCCTACCCCGGTGCCAAGAACTATCTTGTACTCGACGAAGCCCTGGAAGACCCGCAGCTGCTGCGTCAGGTGCTGGAGGTGACCGAGGAGGCCTTGCCATTCCCCAAGCCAAAGCCTGCGGCCAAGAAAAAGGCGGCTGCCTCGAAAAAGCTATCCTCCCGCTGAACTACATCACCCGCACCCCACAGCCAAGGACCCCGCCCATGCCCATCACCAAAGGATTTCGCCAGCTCATTGACGAGGCCAACGCCCAAATCACCACCTACAGCGTGGCGCAAGTGGTGGCGCGCTTGCAGGACCCCAAGGTGCAGCTGGTGGACATCCGCGATATGCGCGAACTGGAGCGTGAGGGCACGATTGAGGGTTCGGTATTGGCGCCGCGCGGCATGCTGGAGTTTTGGGTGGACCCGGCCTCTCCCTATTTCAAGCCGGTGTTTGGCGACGAAGGCAAGGAGTTCATTTTGTTTTGCGCCGCCAGCTGGCGCAGCGCATTGGCCACCAAGGCCTTGCAAGACATGGGCATGACCAATGTGGCCCACCTGGACGGCGGCTTTGCAGAGTGGGTCAAAGAGGGCGCACCTACCCTCACGCTGGAAGAGGCCAAAGCCAAGCGCCACGCCAAGGCATGAAACGACTGGCGCCCGCGCAGCCCTGCCCCTGCGGCGGTGTGTCCGCGTCGCACACGGCATCCAAAGCCTCCAAGCCGCTGAGCTACGGCCAATGCTGTGGCCGCTGGCTGGAGGCCGACGCCATCCACGGCCCCTTCGCCCCTGACGCCCACTACCTCATGCGTTCGCGCTACTCCGCCTTTGTGCTGGAGCGCGAGGACTATTTGCGGGCCACCTGGCAGGTGGGCCATCGCCCCGCAACTATCGAGTTCGACCCTGGCGTGAAGTGGTTGGGGCTGGAAGTGCGCGACTTTCGATCAACCGGCGCAGACACGGCTGAAGTCGAATTTGTAGCGCGCCAAAAGCCGCCGGGCGGCCCGGCAGTCCGCCTGCACGAACGCAGCCGCTTTGTGCTGGAAGGTGGGCGCTGGTTGTACCTGGACGGGACGCAGTTCTAGCGGCTCGTCTGAGCCGTTGCAGCCAGTCGGAACACATCGGGCGTCTGCCCCGTCCAGCCCTTGAAGGCGCGGATAAAACTCTTTTCGTTGTTAAACCCAGCCAGTGCCGCAATTTGCTTGATGGGGCGCTTGCTGCGTTGAAGCTGCGCCACTGCCACGTCGCGGCGCACAGCGTCTTTGAGTTGCTGCAAGGACGCACCTTCTTCTTTGAGTTGCCGGTGCAGCGTGCGCGCCGACATATGGAGCCAGTGCGCCAGGTCGTCGGCGTTGCGGCAGTGCTCGGGGTGCTGGGCCAGGGTTTGGCGGACTTTTTCGACCAGCAGGCGGTCGCGGCGGTAGGGGCGCACGGTGAGCAGCAGGGCGCGTTGCAGCATCTGCTGCAAGGCCGCTTCGTCGCGGCGCACCGGCAGCGCCAGGTAGCGTGCGTCAAACAGCAGGCGGTGGGCCGGGGCGTCAAACCGCGTGGGGCCGTCAAACAACACCTGGTAGCTGGCCTGGTGCGCGGGCGCGGCAAAGCGCAGCGCGGTGCCTTGCAGCGGAATGCGCGAATCGGTCAGCCAGCACGCCACACCCAAGGCATTGCGCAACACCGACACCACGCAAAACTCCTGCAAAGCCCCCAGGCCGCGGACTTCGGTGAGCTCCAGCGCGGCCAGCCCGTCGTGCTCTGTGAGCGTGAGCGCAATGTCGTCCGTTAGCAGACCGTGGTGGCGGCACCAGCGCTGCAGCGCCACACCCAGCGTGGGCGCGGTGAGCGAAGCGCGCACCAGCATGCCGTAGCTGCCCCAGGGCAGGCGGCGGCTGAACCAGCCCAGGCC
>CAIWRE010000463.1 GCA_903914985.1 uncultured beta proteobacterium
CGCCACGCTTCTTGCCGATCGCAGCCAGTATCTCTTCGTCGCGCATTTCGGCCACGCCTTCGATCTTGTAGCGGGCTTCTATTTCTGATGCGTAGTGCTGGCGCAGGTAATCCAGCAGTTCCAGCGCCACTTCTTCTTCATTGAAGGCATTGCGCCCGATCGCGCCGCTGGCGGCCAGGTTGTAGCCGCTCTTGGCCACGATGATGCGCGGCCACAAGACGCCAGGCGTGTCATACAGATAAAAGTCGTCCGCAATCGTGATGCGTTGCTCGATTTTGGTGACCCCGGCTTCGTCCCCGGTCTTGGCGGAACGCTTGCCTTTGAGGGTATTGATCAGCGTGGACTTGCCCACATTGGGAATACCGCAAATCAGCACCCGCATCGGCTTGGCCATGCCACCCCGGTTGGGGGCCAGTGCGTGGCAGGCCGCGACCAAAGCGCGTGCCGGGGTGCTCATACTTGCGTCCAGCCCCAAGGCCCGCACGCCTGGCATGGCGTTGTAGTGCGCCAGCCATTCCTCCGTGCGCAGCGGATCAGCCAGGTCTTGTTTGTTCAGGACTTTGAGCGCCGGTTTGCCGCTGGTGATGTCAGCCAGCATGGGGTTGGCGCTGGATCCGGGCAGACGGGCGTCGAGCAACTCGATCACCACATCAATGTCTTTGATGCGCTCGCCAATGGCCTTGCGCGTCAGGTGCATGTGGCCGGGAAACCATTGGATCGCCATATCTTGTTGTTCTCTCAATCGGGGTCAGTACCCCTGATTGTCGGGCACTTTGCCCGCGCGCCGTTCAGGCGCTGCGACCCAGACGCTCGGGCTGGAGGTACTGCGCCAGGTACTGCGCAAACGGCAGGCTGTCGCCTTCTTCGATGGTTCGCTGCTGCAGACGCGAATCTTCGGCTAGCTGCTCAAAATGCGCCAGCGCGTGTGCTTCCAATGGCGTTGCAAGTTCCTGCACTTTGGTCTCTAGGGAGTGCACCTTGGCAAAGGCTGCAAACGAGCCACCAAATTCCCCCTCCATCGCCTGCAGCACCCGGGCCGACGGCAAAGTCTCTGGATGGTGCAAGGCATTTTCTGCATGCGCCACTGCCGCGCTGTAGTCGCTGGTGCCATGCGCAGCGTCCAAGGCTTGGGCTATCGGCGCAAATTCACGCGCCAGTTCCAAGCCCCAGTCTTTGAGTGCCACTGTGGCCTCACCACGCTGCAATTGCAGGCCCGGTTCGCGACCACGCTCAGCCACACACTGCTGGTTGCGCGACATGGCCGCAATCTCCTGGGGCGAATCCTTGGGGCTGGGTCGGGACAGGCAATGCAGCAAAAACACATCCAAAAACCGCAGCGTGCGCGCATTGATGCCCACCGGCTCGAAGGGGTCGAGGTCCATCAGCCGCACTTCGACGTATTCCACACCCCGCTCCCGCAGGGCATGCAACGGCCTCTCGCCTTGAAAAATCACGCGCTTGGGCCGGATGGTGCCGTAGAACTCGTTCTCAATTTGCAGCAAGGTGCTGGCCAGCTGGCGGAAGTGGCCATCCGGCGCTTGCACCCCCATGGCCTGGTAGGGCGCGTAGGGCACGGTCAAGGCCTGGTGCAGAGAAGCCGCGTAGCCCTCCAGGCTGTTGTAGCTCACCGCCAGAGCACTTTGCGCATCGCTTTGGTAACCCAGACGTCCCATGCGCAGAGAAGTGGCATGCGGCAAGCCCATGGTGCCGGGCCCCATGGCCTGCAGGGAATGGGTGCGGCCTGCCACGAAGGATTCGCACACGGCAGGCGACGCGCCAAACAGATACAGCAACAAAAAAGCGTGACGGCGGAAGTTGCGAATCAGGCCGAAATAGGCTTCGCTGGACACATCGGGCAAAGACCAGTTGTAGTGAACTCCTGAAATGGTTTGCATGCGCCGTCCATAACGGTAGCCCAAGCCACTGCGGTACACCGTCTTGGCCTGACCGACGTTGGAGCTGCCGTACTGGCCCAGCGGAATGGCATCGTCGCCTGGCAACTCGCAAGGCATGCTCGACACCCAAAGCGCCTCATCGCCCATGGCTTGGAGCGTGAATTTCTGCACCTGGCGCAATTCGTCCAGACAACTCTCCACGCCCGCATGGACGCCGGTGATCAGCTCGATTTGCGATTCACTGAAGTCTGTGGTGATGTGAGGATGGGTCAGTGCGGAACCCAATGCCGGCGGGTGCGGGCTCTGCGCCAGCGCACCGTCAGGCATGCACCGTAGGCTTTCTTTTTCGATGCCACGGCGAATGCCATGCAGGCGGTCTGCATCAATGCCATCCAGGGCGATATTGCTTTCAGTCATGCCAATAGGCCCTCTCAATCCATCCAAGCCTATGAACTTAGCACAGGGATTTGAAGATGGGGTGATAACGGGCTATTACAAGGTCAACCTCCAAGAAAATGTCAGGCGAGGTGCTGGTGGGCACGACCCAGTTCATGGGCGCCCTGGGCGGCCCCGCTGGCAGGGACCGCAGCGTTGCTGCCATCGACTGCCTGTGCCAACTGCGCTTGCAATTGCTCTGCGGCGTCCGAGCCCAAGCCGACCCACACCCCTTGGGTAAGCGTGATGTGTGCAGCTTCCACATTGCCAGCGCCTGCACACAAAATCGTGCGGGTGGTGGCGTCCTCGGCCACCAGCACCAGCATGGCGGGCACCACGGCTTCGGGCTTGAGGGCTTCGAGCACCTGGGCCGGCATCAGGTCTTCGGTCATGCGCGTCGCAGCGGTGGGCGCCAGACAGTTGACATGGATGTTGTTCTTGGCGCCTTCGATAGAAAGCGTCTGCATCAAGCCGACCAGCGCCATCTTGGCTGCGCCGTAATTGCTTTGACCAAAATTGCCGTACAAGCCGCTGCTGGAGGTGGTCATCAGAATGCGGCCGTATTTCTGCGCCACCATGTGGGGCCAGACCGCCTTGGTGCAGTGCACCGCACCCATCAAATGCACGTCCATTACCAGGCGGAAGTCATCGAGTTCCATCTTGGCAAAGCTCTTGTCGCGCAAGATGCCGGCGTTGTTCACCAAAATATCCACCCGACCCCAGGCGTCCACCGCCTGCTGCACCATGGCCTGCACGGCGGCGTAGTCGGTGACGGACGCGGCGCTGGCCATGGCCTGGCCGCCGCCGGCGCGTATTTCGGCCACCACCGCCTCGGCGGCCGTGGCCGAGCCGCCCGAGCCGTCCACCGCACCGCCCAAATCGTTGACCACCACTTTGGCACCGCGCGCGGCCAAGGCCAGCGCGTGTAAACGGCCCAAACCGCCGCCGGCACCAGTCACAATCGCTACAC
>CAIWRE010000464.1 GCA_903914985.1 uncultured beta proteobacterium
CCCCAAAACCCCAAAACCCCGGAGATTTACATGTAGAATTTAATTGAGTGGGTGAATCAATCTTATTAGCTTTGTGATAAACCTACATCGAATCAATCTTATTATCAATTTAGTCACTCTTGCTATCAGCCACAAGACCAAAGCCATTATGCTGGCTCACTCTTTGGGTAATCCGTTTAACCTAGATGTGGTTACCGCCCTGTGCAAAAAACACAACTTGTGGCTGGTCGAAGACTGCTGCGACGCACTGGGCACCACCTACCGCGGCCAGATGGTGGGCACCTTTGGTGACATTGCCACCCTGAGCTTTTACCCTGCGCACCACATCCCCATGGGCGAAGGCGGCGCGGTGTTCACCAACAACGAAGAACTCAAAACGATCGCAGAGAGCTTTCGCGACTGGGGCCGCGACTGCTACTGCCAGCCGGGCAAGGACAACACCTGCGGCAAGCGCTTTTGCCAAAAGCTGGGCAATCTGCCTGAAGGCTACGACCACAAATACACCTACAGCCATCTGGGCTACAACCTCAAAATCACCGACATGCAGGCCGCCTGCGGCTTGGCCCAGCTCGAAAAAGCACCGCAATTCATCCAGGCGCGCAAAGACAACTTTGCCTTTTTGAAAGCCCGCCTGAAAGACTGCGAAGAATTCCTGCAATTGCCCGAGGCCACCGAGCATTCCGATCCGTCCTGGTTTGGCTTTCCGATCACCCTGAAAGACAACTGCCCGGTCACGCGCTTGGACTTGCTGACCTACCTGGACCAGAACAAGATCGGCACACGCCTGCTGTTTGCCGGTAACTTGACCTGCCAGCCCTACATGGCGGGCGCCAACCACCGCGTCAGCGGCGACTTAACGAACACCGATATCGTCATGAACAACACCTTCTGGATCGGTGTGCAGCCGGCGCTCACCCGCGACATGCTGGAGTTCGCTGCCGCCAGGATTGAGAGCTATCTGGGTGTGAACTTCTGAGTCTGTTGTGCATTACCCCCTGCCCAGCGCTGATCTTGACCTGGCGATAGCGCTCACTCCCGATTTCTGGAAGCGCTTCGACGGTTCGCGCTTATTGATCACAGGGGGTACCGGCTTTATCGGCAGTTGGCTGGTGAAAACGATTCAACGGGCCAATGACCGTGGTATCAGCCACATCAGCCTCGTGGTGCTGACAAGGGACGCGCAGCGAGCGCGCGAGCAGGCAGCCCCCATGTTTGAGCGTGCCGACACCCGTTTGGTCACCGGCGACGTTACAAACTTCTCAGCGCCACTGGGCGCGTTGGACGCGTGCATCCATGCCGCCACCGATGTGGGCGACCCCGGCGCTGCACTGAACCCGCGCAAGCTGTTTGACACCATCGTGCTGGGTACCCGGCATGTGCTGGATACAGTGCAGGCCCATGGTGCTTCGCGGGTGCTCGTGGCCTCCAGCGGAGCCATTTATGGCGCCCAGCCGCCGGACTTGGAGCGCATGGCCGAAAACTATGGCGGTGCACCTGACCCTTTGCTCAACAGCGCGGCCTATGGCAACGGCAAACGCGCCGCGGAAAGCTTGGCATGCGCCATCGCGGCGCAAAGCGGTTTGCACGTGAGCCTGGCGCGCATCTTTGCGCTGATGGGTCCGGGCATGCCGATGAACGGCCCCTTTGCCGCTGGCAATTTCGTACGTGACGTGTTGGCCGGCCTTGCCCCGCGCCTGCAGGGCGATGGAAGACCCATGCGTTCCTATTTGTACATGGCGGACCTGGTGGTGTGGCTGCTGCGCATTTTGGAGGCCGGTGAACCCGGCCAGGCCTACAACGTAGGCTCGGAGCAGGCCATTTCCATCCGCGATCTGGCGCGCGAAATAGCGCAAGCCGCCGGCATTGAAACCACCTTGGATATTGCGCAAGCGGGCCTGCCGCAAGCCTTGCCCCCGCGCTATGTTCCCGACACGCGCAAGGCGCGGCAGACGCTGCAACTGGCCCAGTACACGGCGCTGCCTGACGCGCTTACGAAAACTATCCAATGGAGTCGCTCCGCGATGACTGCATGACGCGCTTTAACGCAAACACCATCCGTACCGCCGTGCTCAACATGGCCTACCACGGCGCCACCGTTCATGTGGGCTGCGCTTTCTCGATTGTGGAGTTGCTGGCCGTGCTGTACCGCCAGCACCTGCGCATCGCCCCGACCGATCCACAGTGGCCTGGACGTGACTACCTGGTGCTGAGCAAAGGCCATGGCGTGATGGCCCAATATGCCTGCCTGAACGAGCTGGGTTGGCTCAGCGATGAGGACCTGGCACGCTACTTTCAAAACGGCACCCGGCTCAAAGGCCTGGCAGACGCCCATGTTCCGGGCGTGGAAGCCAGCACCGGATCTTTGGGTCACGGCATGTCGGTGGCCACAGGCCTGGCACTGGCAGCCCAATTGAACCAAACCGATCAGATGTGCTACGTGCTCGTGGGCGACGGTGAGATCAATGAAGGCCCGATTTGGGAAGCAGCCTTGTTTGCCAGCCACTTCAAGCTCGACAGGCTGGTGGTGATCGTGGACAACAATGGTTTTCAGGCCATGGGTTCCACCGATGAGGTGATGGCGCTGGGCAATATCGAAGAGAAATTCCGCGCCTTCGGCTTTGACGCGGTGACGATCGACGGCCATGACGAAGCCGCCATCGACGCGGCCTACGCGCAAGCCAAAACCGCACGCAACGGCAAACCCAAGGCCATCGTGGCGACAACCACCAAGGGCAAGGGCGTCTCCTTCATGGAAGGCGACAACATCTGGCACTACACCCGCCTGACCGCGGACACACATGCCGCCGCTCTGGCTGAAGTGGCAAAACCGAAGCGAGGTGTTCTATGAGAGCTGCATTTTCCGACGCACTGGTGGCGGCAGCGATGGCCGATCCGAAAGTGGTCTTGCTGACCGGCGACCACGGTTATGCGCTGTTTGACGCGTTTCGCAAAGCCTGCCCGGCGCAGTACATCAATTGCGGTGTGGCGGAACAAAACATGGTGGGTGTGGCGGCTGGCCTGGCCAAAGCAGGATTTCGCCCTTTCGTCTACGGTCTGGCGGCATTTGTGCCGATCCGGGTGTTGGAGCAAATCAAGATCGATGTCTGCTACGAAAACCTGCCCGTCATTTTGATTGGCGACGGTGCCGGACTGGTTTACAGCCACCTGGGAACCAGCCACCAAAGCACCGAAGACATTGCCTGCACCCGCGCCCTTCCCGAGCTCACGGTGCTGTCGCCGGCAGACCGGTTCGAGATGGCAGCGTGCATGAAGCTGGCATTGCAACGGTCCGCGCCTGTCTATATGCGCATGGGCAAGAGTGACTGCGGCGATGTGCACGCGCAGGCCGTTTCCCTGGCCGCAGGTGAGGTGCTCAAAGTGCGCTCGGGGAACGCCAAACTGGCCTTGCTGGCCACCGGCTCCATGGTGAGCAAGGCGCTCGCCGTCTGTGCCCAAGGGCTGGATGCCGAAGTGTGGAGCGTCCCTTGTATCAAGCCACTGTCAGCACCCCTGCTCAGCGGTATTGCCGCCCGAATGGACGGCATCGTCACTTTGGAAGAACACTCCACCAGCGGGGGATTGGGTTCCTGCGTGACCGAGCTGCTTTCACAGCACAGCGGAGTTCCCGTACTGCGCCTGGGTATCGAAGACCGCTTTTCGTCCCACTGTGGCAGCTGGGACTATTTGCTGACCGAACACGGACTGGACCTGGACACGCTGAGCAGAAAAATTCAGAGCTTTGCGCGCACCCTACCGGGCCGATAACACCTCATTCCAGGCGATGTGACGGCCTACCAGCATGGAGCCGGAGTAGGACAGGTGGTTTTGGTCTTTGAACATGCTGTGGCCGTCGCGGACGATCGGGCAGACGCGGTCATCACACAAGGCGTCATTGGGGTCGATCACCTGCACCTGGGGGTAGTGCTGCAAGACCTGCAACACGGTCGATCGCATCAAGGCCGAGGCGTCGCTATCGGCACGGCGTGAAATCTCACAGGCGACGGGCGCCTGCCGACCCAGCGGCAGTTGCCCGATGCACAAGCGCGGATCAAAGCCAGCTTCTGCCACAGGCAGGAAATAGCTGACCGACTTGTGGGAGCTCAGCATCAACTTCAGCGTCCTGTCCAATGCATCAGCAAACGATTTCACGTTCTCCGGCGGTGCATCATTGGGCAGGTAGCGGCCCCTGAACACCAGCAGCACCCGATGGATACTTGGCGTTTCAGCAGCGTAGTGCAGCATCGCGTCGATATGCGGTTGGCACTTGTCCGTGTCCTGGCCGCGGACATACCCCAGAAAAGGAACACAGGCACCGCGCCCGATGGCGGTGAGGTTGTCACCGCGCGCGTCCAACGATTGCGCCAGCCCCCAGTAGGCATGGAACGCATGGCTGTCACCGATGACCGCAGCGGTCACCGGCCGCTCGGGATGCTGCGTCAGGCAGTACTGTCGCTCCGGAAAAAGAAAAGGCTGCTTGCAGTCGAATTCGGTAATCAAGCCGGTCTTTTCCCAATCGACAAAGTCGCGCGCCGCTTCGGCATCGACAGTGAGCATCGTTTTGTAGCGAATATGCTCCAAGCCTTCCCGGTCGTAGATGTTTTTTCCCAGCAAGGCAACAAACACCATGCCCGCCAGCAGACCGGTCACAGCCCAGCGGCGGGGAAGCTTGCGCATGGGTTTTTCAATCAGCCAATAGGTCAGCGTTGCCAGCAAAAAACTGGCAGCCAGCAAGCCGGTGCGCACCGGCCAGGCGGGCTCTGCATTGCCGAAGATGCGGGCAAAACTGAGCAGTGGCCAGTGCCACAAATACAGGCAGTAACTGATCTTCCCGATGGACACCATGACCCGGTTCGAAAGCAGCTTTATCCCCAGGTTGTGGGTGCTTGGCGCAATCACCAGTGCAGCGCCAAGCACCGGCAGCAGCGCCAACAGGCCGGGGAACGGATCGTGGGCTCGGAGCGCAAACACGCTGATAGCGATCAGGGCCAAGCCCCAGCAAGGCAGTTGCAGCCGAAGCGCACGCGGCGACGCCAGCGCTTGTCCGAACACGCCAAACGCCAGCATCGCCCCCACCAGCAATTCCCAGGCCCGGGACAGGGGCGAGTAGAACGCCTGCGTGCGGTCATGGCCCACCTCAAAGACTGAGAAAGCCAACGATGCCAAGGCCAAGCCTGCAATCCAAACCGGCATGAAGCGCCGTTTGGAAAACCACCACAGCACCAGCGGCCAGGCAATATAGAACTGCTCCTCGATGCCCAAAGACCACAAGTGCAGGAGCGGCTTTTTCTCCGAGAGCACGTCGAAGTACCCCGCCTCCTGCCACAGCGCAAGATTGGAAAGAAAGGAGGCACCCGCTGCCACGTGCTTGCCCAACTGCTGGTATTCAGCCGCTAACAATGTGTACCAACCCGTCAACAAACAAGCCGTGAGCACCACCAACAGAGCCGGGAAAATTCGCAGAACACGCCGCGCGTAAAAGTCACCGATCCGGATGCCGCCATGCTGCATTTCGTCGCGCAGGATGCGGGTGATCAAGTAGCCGGAGATCACGAAAAACACATCCACGCCGACAAATCCACCCGGGAACAAGGACGGAAAGGCATGAAAACCCAGCACGCTCAGCACGGCGACGGCGCGCAGTCCGTCAACGTC
>CAIWRE010000465.1 GCA_903914985.1 uncultured beta proteobacterium
AGAGCGCAATGCCCAATCCATGCAGCGCCCTCGCCAATTCGACGATACCGGTTTTGTCCGAGACGGAGAGCAGTGCATTCATAAGAGCTGGTGTTCCAATAGTTTTTTGCGAAGGGTATTGCGGTTCAAGCCCAGCCATTTGGCGGCCTTGGACTGGTTGTTGTCGGACGCGACCATGACCATTTCAAGCAAGGGTTTTTCCACGGCACGCACCAGCATGTCGTGCATGCCATGGGGCTCCAGGCCGTCGAGGTCGCGCAGGTAAGCCTCCAGGCTTGCGCGCACACATTCGTCGAGTTGTTGTTTGCTCATACCGCCAACTCCATCGCTGAGGCGTCTGCCAGACGCCCGATATCGTCCACCTTGCCCGTTTCACCGCGCTGACGCGCGGGTATGCGGTCCATCTGCATGTTGAGGTCGTCCAAATAATGGGCTACGGCCGTCAGCTGGCTAGCGCTGTCCTGCAAGGAATTCATCTGTTGACGAAAAGTCTCACCGCCGGGCAGGCTATGCACATACCAACCAATGTGTTTGCGCGCGCTACGTACACCAATGAACTCGCCATACAGGCTGTAGTGGTCATGCAAATGCTCCACCAATAGCCGCTTGACTTCGCTGACCAGTGGCGGTGCGAGGTGCTCGCCGGTCTCCAAAAAATGGGCAATTTCGCGAAAAATCCAGGGCTGGCCCTGGGCTGCGCGCCCGATCATGATGGCATCGGCGCCTGTGCCTTGCAGCACCTCGCGCGCTTTTTCAGGGCTGGTGATGTCGCCATTGGCCACCACCGGAATACGCAGAGCAGCCTTCACTGTTGCAATCGTGTCGTATTCAGCGTCACCCTTGTAGCCCTGCTCGCGCGTGCGTCCATGCACCGTGACCATCTGCACACCAGCGTCTTGGGCGTCCAGGGCAATCGACAAGGCATTTTTATGGCTCTGGCACCAGCCGGTGCGCATTTTGAGCGTGACCGGCACGTTGGACGGAGCGCAGGCTTGCACCACCGCCTCAATGATGGACAGCGCCAGGGACTCGTCTTGCATGAGGGCGGAGCCCGCCCATTTGTTGCAGACTTTCTTGGCAGGGCAGCCCATGTTGATGTCGATGATTTGCGCCCCCCGGTCCACGTTGTAGCGCGCGGCGTCCGCCATCATGGCGGCGTCGGTGCCCGCGATTTGCACCGCAATCGGGCCCGGCTCTCCGTCGTGGTTGGCGCGGCGCGAGGTCTTGAGTGTGTTCCACAAATCAGGGCGCGAAGTCACCATTTCGCTGACCGCGTATCCCGCACCCAAGCGTTTACAGAGTTGGCGAAACGGACGATCTGTCACACCGGCCATCGGCGCGACAAACAGATTGTTGTCTAAAGCATAGGGACCGATGAACATGGAGTGAGGAGGGCGAATAATGGGGTCCGACGCGGCGGGGAGTGGATTCTAACTGCCTCATATTTCAGCAGTGGCAGATTGATGGCGCGGTGCCGGACAAGCGTTACCTATACTGGTTTCACCATGGAAGCACTTCTGCAAACCGTCCTCCACCTGCTGGCCTTGCCTGAATACGGATTGACTACCGTCTTCGTCGTTTCATTCCTGTCAGCCACATTGCTTCCCCTGGGTTCAGAGCCTGCCGTGCTGGGTCTGATTCAAATCAATCCATCCCAGTACTGGCCCGTGATTTTTGTCGCCACGATCGGCAACACCCTGGGCGGCGCATTGGACTGGTGGATGGGTTACGGCGCAAACCAAATTTCGCGCCATGACGCCCCGAATTCCGCCCATGGCCGCGCCCTGACCTGGCTGGTGAAGCTCGGGCCCAAGGCGTGCCTGTTGGGATGGCTGCCGATTGTGGGCGACCCCCTGTGCTCCATCGCAGGCTGGCTCAAACTCCCGTTTTGGCCCTGCTTCACTTACATGCTGATTGGCAAATTTTTTCGCTACGTCGTCATGACGGCTGCGTTTTTTGGCAGCCTGCAATGGCTGACCTGAAAGCAGTGGTGGCCCGGGATGAGCTCAGGGCTCGCGTGCAGACTTGATTTCCAGCGCAATACCCTGGCTTCCCATAGCCACGGGGCCGACTTGGCCGACCAGATCACCCGGTTGCGCAATGGCATCCCCTGACTTGCTAATGCGCGCCGCCACAATCACTTGGGCGGACGAGGACAAAGGCATGGAGGGCGACATCGACTTGCTGTCATCCAAGGTGAACCGGTACGGCAGATCTTTGACCTGAATGCGCAGTGCAGCCAGCGGCATGCGGCCACCATTGGCCGGCCGGGCAAAGATAAACACGGTGTCCTGGGGGCTGGTGCGCGACAGCAGTGCCGCAGCCACACTGACCGTGCCGCCGACCGTAGCTTCCGGGCCCGTTTTCACCGCAGCAGCCGAGGCCTGAGGTGCTGCGGCGGGTGCTACCGTGGCTTGCGGTGTCACCGGCGATGCAGGCAGCCCTGCACGGCTACGGGCCTCTTGCAGGCTGGCGACCACCCGCTGTACCAGAGCGTTGTCCGCAGGCCCGACACGCTCAACCTCGCTCCAGTATTTCACGGCTTGCGCGAAGTCCTGACGCACAAAGGCATCGGTGCCCGCAAGCGCCAGGCCTTTGATGTTGGCCGGATCGATCGCCAGCGCTTGTTTGATCAGCTTGATGGGCTCGCCCGCCAGGCTGTGTTTGTTTTTGACGCCTAGCGCGTCGGCGTAGTCCACCAAAACGGCGGGGTCGTCTTTTCGCAGGGCAATGGCATGCGCATAAGCGTCCAGCGCATCGTCCGTGCGTTCCATCACACTGTAGGACCGCGCCAGCATGGCCCAGCCTTCACCGTCGCTGGGATCCTTCTTCAAGCGCTCGGCTAGTTGGTCCACCATCGCGATGATTTGTGCGGAGTTCGGTTGAGCCGCACCCTCGCCTTCAGCGGCCATTTGCGCTTCCAGTGCGGGCACGGCCGTGAACCAATAACCAGCCGCTGCAAGCAGCACAATGCCCGAGGCCAAACCGGCCAACAAGCGGCCGGACATCTTGCGGGGCACCGCTGCGACCGGTTCGTCCGCAGATTCGTGCAACACCCTATCCAATAAGCGACGCTCGAGCGCGGCGGTCTGGCGCTCAAAATCTGCTGTCGCTATTGCGCCCGCTGCATGCTGGTCTTTCAGTTCGGCCAGCTGGCGCTTAAAGGGCGTGATCATGGATTGAAGGGCTGCGGACATTGTTGCGTTTTTCCTGGGGTAATGGGGCGGGCAGCGCGCAACTCAGGCGTTGGCATCCGGCTCTTCGGGTTCAAACGCGTTGGCGTCCATGCGACTGCGACGGCGCAGCACGACAAACAACGCGCCCAATCCGATCACCACCATCGCAGCCGGGCCGACCCACAGCAAGGCGGTCTGGGCTTTAAAGGGTGGGCGGTACAGCACAAAGTCGCCGTAGCGGGCCGTCATGTAATCGGTAATTTCTTGCTCTGATTTGCCTGCCAGCAGCATTTCTCTCACCTGCTTGCGCAAATCAACGGCCAACTCGGCGTGTGAATCGGCAATGGTCTGGTTTTGGCACACCAGGCAGCGCAGCTCGCTGGAAATCGCCATCATGCGGGCTTCGAGCGCCGGGTTGTCGCTGGCGGGCGCAGCATCACCGGCCCAGGCTGCGCTCTGTAATAAAACAGCGGCACCCAACACAAACGCTTGCAACATTCGCTTAACCATTGAGTTTCCTCACCAAGGGTTCGATTTTTGTGCGGATGACCTCAGGTGTGATGGGGCCGATTTGTTTAAAGCGCACGACGCCCTGGCGGTCGATGATGAAGGTCTCCGGCACGCCATAGACACCGTAATCTATGCCCACCCGCCCATCAAAGTCTGAAATCGAAGCGGTATACGGATTGCCAAAATCTGCCAGCCACTTTTGACCCGCCGCGGCTTTGTCTTTGTAATTCAGGCCATAGATCGGCAGCATCTTGGATTTGGCAAACTCGACCAGAAGCGGATGTTCTTCACGGCAGGCCACGCACCAGGAGGCCCAGACATTGAGCATCCACACCTGACCGAGCAAGTCGTCGCGGCGAATGGTTTGCCGGGGATCGTCCAAGCGCGCTAACGCAAAGGCCGGTGCCGGTTTGCCGATCAAGGGCGATGGAACTTCTTTCGGGTCTAAATGCAGCCCGGCACCCAGAAATAGGACGAGCACCAAGAAAATGCCCATGGGCAGCAAAAATTTGAGGTATTTCATGCCGTCGCTCCCGCTTTGCGGCGGTACCGGCGGTCGGTGACAGCGAGCAAACCACCCAGCGCCATTAACAAGCAACCACCCCAGATCCAATCAATAAAGGGCTTGACGTACACCCGCACGATCCACGCCCCGCCCTCCACTTCTTCGCCTAGCGACACATACAAGTCACGGGTCACGCCCGCGTCAATGGCGGCTTCGGTCATGGGGTTTTGCTGCACGCGGTACACCCGCTTTTCGGGCCGCATCTCCATCGGCGTGCCGCCGTTGTGCGCGACCTGCATTTGGCCTTGCATGGCCATGTAGTTCGGTCCTTTGCGCTCGGTCACCCCGCCAAAAGTAAAGGTATAGCCCCGCACTGTCGTGGTGTCGCCGACCGCCATCTTCACATCGCGTTCCACCTCGTAAGTCTTGACCATCACCACGCCAAAACAAAAAGCCGCAATGCCCAGGTGCGCCACCATCATGCCCACCAAAGCACGGGGTATTTGACGCGCTTTGGCAGGGGCATCCGCCCATGCTGAACCGGCAGGATGCACGCGCTCCCACACATCGGTGGCCACGGAGGCGGCCACCCAGTAGGCCATCATCAGTCCCAAGGTCGATACCAGCCGGACTTCGCCCGCCAACGCACCGGTCGCAAGCGACGCAATCAGGGTCACACCAGCGGCCCAACGCAAACGCAGGGCCAGAGACGGCAACTCTGTTTCCTTCCACCGAGCCAGCGGCCCCAGGCCCATTAAAAATACCGTGGGTGCCATCAACGGCATGAAGACCGCATCGAAATAAGGCGGGCCGACCGAAATCTTTCCCATGCCCAATGCATCCAGCAGCAAGGGATACAAAGTGCCCAGCAGCACGGCCAACGCCGCCACCAGCAACAACACGTTATTACCAAGAAGAGCCGACTCTTTGGACCACAGGGCAAAGCGCTTGCCGAGCCCCACGGTGGGCGCGCGCCATGCGTACAGCGCGAAGGATGAGCCCACCACCACGGTCAAGAACGCCAAAATAAACAGGCCGCGGCGGGGGTCTGTGGCAAAGGCGTGGACCGACGAGAGCACACCGGAGCGCACCAGAAAAGTACCGAGCAGAGAGAATGAAAACGCCAGAATCGCGAGAAGCACCGTCCACGACTTGAAACTGTTGCGCTTCTCTGTGACGGCCAATGAATGAATGAGTGCGGTGCCGAGCAACCATGGCATCAACGAGGCGTTTTCCACCGGATCCCAGAACCACCAACCGCCCCAGCCCAGTTCGTAATAGGCCCAGGAGCTACCCAACGCAATGCCGATGGTCAGAAACATCCAGGCCACTGTGGTCCACGGACGTGTCCAGCGCGCCCAGGTGGAGTCCAGGTTGCCCCCTAAAAGCGCCGCAATGGCAAACGCAAAGGCCACTGAAAAACCCACGTAGCCCATGTAGAGCATGGGCGGGTGGATGACCATGCCGGGGTCTTGCAGCAAGGGATTCAAATCCCGCCCATCAGGCGGTGCGGGCAGCAGGCGCTCAAAGGGGTTGGACGTAAGCAACATGAACAGCAAAAAGCCCACGCTGACCAGCCCCATGACCGCCAGGATGCGTGCCACCACCGGCTGCGGCAAATGGCGGCTGAACCAGGCGACGGCCAACGTCCACAGACACAGCATTTGCACCCACAGCAACAGTGAGCCCTCGTGCCCGCCCCACACAGCGGCGATCCGGTATTGCAGGGGCAAAGCACTGTTGGAGTTGGACGCCACATACATCACCGAAAAATCATTGCGCACAAACGAAGCCGTCAAGCACACAAACGCAAAGGTGACCAACGCAAACAGGACATAAGCGCCTGGCCGGGCCAGGGCCATCCAGTCGTCGCGGCCGGTGGAAGCGCCGGCTAGCGGCAGCGTGCCAAGCGCCAAGGCGACGCCCAAGGCCAGCCACAAAGCAAAGTGGCCCAATTCAGGAAGCAATGTCATTTACCAGTTACCAGGGTTGTGGCCGCTTTTTCATTGGCCTGGGCCGCGTTTTTCAAAGCCTGGGCGGCTTCGGGTGGCATGTAGTTTTCGTCGTGCTTGGCCAGCACCT
>CAIWRE010000466.1 GCA_903914985.1 uncultured beta proteobacterium
AGGCGACTTCAACCGCAAAGGCTCCAGCGCGTTCAGCGGGCGCATCGGCCAGCGGGTCGCGGCCAAAGGTGTCACCGTGCTGGACGACGGCACGATTGCCGACCGCCGCGGGTCCCTCAACGTCGACGACGAGGGCAACACCAGCGGGCGCAATGTGCTGATTGAGGACGGCATCCTTAAAGGCTATATCCAGGACTCCATGAACGCACGCCTGATGGGTGTGGCGCCCACCGGCAACGGACGGCGCGAAAGTTACGCCCACGTGCCCATGCCGCGCATGACCAACACCTACATGCTGGGCGGCGACAAAGACCCGCAAGAAATCGTAAAAAGCATCAAGAAGGGCCTGTACGCCACCAACTTCGGCGGCGGACAGGTCGACATCACCTCCGGCAAGTTTGTGTTTTCTGCCAGCGAAGCCTACTGGGTAGAGAACGGCAAAATTTTGTACCCGGTCAAAGGTGCGACCATTGTCGGCAGCGGGCCGGAGTGCCTCAAGCGTGTGAGCATGATTGGCAACGACATGCGCCTGGACAGCGGCGTAGGCACCTGCGGCAAAGAAGGCCAAAGCGTGCCCGTGGGCGTGGGCCAGCCCACATTGCGCATCGACGGACTGACGGTGGGTGGCACGGCCTGAAAAAAAGTTGTGATACATTGAGCGCCATGCATCCCGCCGCTTTTTTCTTTAGCTATTTTTGGTTCTCCAACGCCTGCGGCGGTAGAGAGTTCTGAACGTACCTGAAAAAAACGTCCTGATACTTCCGAAACCGCCGGCACCCCCGGCGGTTTTTTTATGCCTTTTCTCTTTGATTGACTGCCTTAGGAGCCTGACATGAACCCCCACGCTGACCGCACCAGCACCACCGATGACGAACGTATCAAGGACATTACCGTGTTGCCGCCCCCTGAGCACTTGATTCGCTTCTTTCCCATCAGCGGCACCGCGGTGGAGACCCTGGTATCGGCCACCCGCAAGCGCATCCAAAACATCATGGCGGGCAAGGACGACCGCCTGTTGGTCATCATTGGGCCGTGCTCGATCCACGACCCCGCCGCTGCGCTGGACTATGCGCATCGTTTGAAAGAAATGCGCGCCCACTATGCCGATACGCTGGAGATCGTGATGCGGGTGTACTTCGAAAAGCCACGCACCACCGTCGGCTGGAAAGGCCTGATCAACGACCCCTATCTGGACGAGAGCTTTCGCATTGATGAAGGCCTGCGCATCGCACGCCAGTTGCTGATTGAAATCAACCGCCTGGGACTGCCTGCGGGCAGCGAGTTCTTGGACGTGATTTCGCCCCAGTACCTGGGTGATTTGATTGCCTGGGGCGCCATCGGCGCACGCACCACCGAGAGCCAGGTCCACCGCGAATTGGCCTCCGGCATTTCCGCGCCGATCGGCTTTAAAAATGGCACCGATGGCAACATCAAGATTGCCACCGATGCGATCCAGGCTGCCGCAGGCGGTCACCACTTTTTGTCGGTGCACAAAAACGGCCAGGTCGCGATCGTGCAGACCCAAGGCAACCCGGACTGCCACGTTATTTTGCGCGGCGGCAAAGCCCCCAACTACGACGCGCAGAGCGTGGAATCCGCCTGCCAGGATCTGATCAAAGCCAAATTGCCGCCTACGTTGATGGTGGACTGCAGCCACGCCAACAGCAGCAAGCAGCACGAAAAACAACTCGATGTGGCGCGCGACATTTCAGCCCAGGTCGCAGGCGGCTCCAGCCGTGTGTTTGGCGTGATGATTGAGAGCCACCTAACAGCTGGCGCACAAAAATTCACACCCGGCAAAGACTCACCCTCCGCTTTGGCCTACGGTCAAAGCATTACCGACGCCTGCCTGGGCTGGGACGATTCAGTAGAGAGCCTGGAAGTGCTTTCGCAAGCGGTCAAGGCCCGGCGCGTGCGACGTAACGCGGCAACCTGATTTATCAAAGCGGCATGCGAATGGCCCCTCGCGGGCCATTTGCTTTTCAGGCGCTGGTCAGGAGTGCTGCGATCTTGTCGTGCACGCCGCCAAACCCGCCGTTGCTCATACAGACAATGTGGTCGCCGGGTTGCACCACCCCTGCCACCATCTGGGCCAGCGCATCAATGGTGGGCGCAACCTGTGCTTTGGCACCCATGCTGGCCAGCGCTTCGTGGGCATCCCAGCCCAGGCCTCCACCGTGGCAAAACGCGAGGTCCGCTTCCTCCAGGCTCCAAGGCAGCTGCGCCTTCATCGTGCCCAGCTTCATGGTGTTCGAGCGCGGCTCAAACACCGCCAGGATGCGCGCGCTGCCCACTTTGCGCCGCAGTCCATTGAGCGTCGTGCGAATCGCCGTCGGGTGGTGGGCAAAGTCGTCGTAAATCGTCACGGGAGCGCTATGTGCAGGTGTTGCTAACGCAATGCTGGCACGCACTTCCATGCGACGCTTGACGTTCTCAAAGCTGGCCAGCGCTAAGGCCGCGTCAGCAGGCATCACACCCACGTGCTCGGCCGCGGCAATGGCAGCCAAGCCGTTGAGTTGGTTGTGCACACCCGTCAGTGCCCATTGCACCCGCGCCACCGTTTTGCCACCTTGCAGCACTTCGAAGTCGTGGGGCTCGCCCAGCGCACTGAAGTCACTCACGGCCGCGCCAAAACTGCGAACCTCGCTCCAGCACCCTTGGTGCAACACCCGGGCCAGGCTTTCTTCCAGTCCATTGGCCACAATCCGCCCGGTGGACGGCACGGTTCGCACCAGGTGGTGGAACTGGCGTTCGATCGCCGCCAGATTGTCAAAAATGTCTGCGTGATCGAACTCGAGGTTGTTGAGCACCGCGGTGCGCGGGCGGTAGTGCACAAACTTGCTGCGCTTGTCAAAAAAGGCGGTGTCGTATTCATCCGCCTCAATGACGAAGGGCCGACCCTGTCCCAGGCGGGCTGACACGCCAAAGTTCAAGGGCACGCCGCCGACCAAAAAGC